>DOKQ01000126.1 GCA_003510215.1 Erysipelotrichaceae bacterium | reverse complement strand
GAGAACTTGGGTTTACTGCAAAAACACCAAGATGGGCAATTGCATACAAGTTTCCGGCGGAAACAGTTCAGACAACCCTGGAGAATATTTTTCTAACCGTTGGGCGTACGGGGAAAATCACACCGAATGCTCAGTTAACACCTGTGACCCTTGCGGCCACAACTGTTGGGTTTGCTCAGCTGCATAATGAAGATTACATTGCCAATAAAGATATTCGTATAGGTGATCAGGTTATGGTTCGCAAGGCTGGCGATATTATTCCGGAGGTAGTGGTTTCATTGCCGCAGTTTAGGGATGATTCGAGTGTGCCTTATCAGTTTTCAACGCAATGTCCGATGTGTCAGTCAACCCTGGTTCGTCTGGATGGGGAAGCGGATACGTATTGTATGAATGTGGACTGTCCAGCTCGCATCGTTGAATCCATTGCGCATTTTGCATCAAGAGATGCGATGAACATTGATGGACTTGGTGTCAAACGCGTGGAAACGTTCTATCAGATGAAACTGTTAAACAGTGTCGAAGATATCTATCGGTTAAAGGACCATCGCGAAACCCTGATGACTTTGGAGAAATTTGGGGAAAAGTCGGTGAGTAAACTGCTTGAAGCGATTGAAACCAGCAAGTCCAATGCATTGTCTAAACTTTTATATGGATTAGGGATTCGACATGTGGGTGAAAAGGCAGCTCAGCTGCTTGCGGAACACTTTGGTTCGATGGAAAAACTGATGGAAGCAAGTATCGATGAGTTGATGTCTATTCATGAGATTGGGATTGCCATCGCACAGTCCGTGACCTCGTTCTTTGCATTGGATAAAAGTCGGGAAATGATTGAAATATTAAAGAGCGAAGGTTTAGTTATGGAACAGGCCAAAAAGGTAGTGAGTGAACATGCTTCACTTGCCAATAAGACGGTGGTTCTTACAGGGTCGCTTTCACAGATGACCCGTAAGGAAGCAACGGCGTGGCTAGAATCCAAAGGAGCTAAGGTCACATCCTCGGTATCTAAAAGTACCGATCTGGTTGTGGCGGGGGAAGCAGCTGGTTCGAAATTGAGTAAAGCACGTGAGTTAGGGATTGATGTTTGGGATGAAGAGCGACTAATAAAAGAGGTGGCTTCATATGATTAAGAAATGGATAGCTGGAATGATGGTGCTGATTCTTGTTTTGACAGGGTGCACATCAGCTCCGGATGATAATAATGAAGAAATTATTATTCCGCGAAGTTCTGCGGATGAGTATGCAGTCATGCAATCCTTTTTACCCTCACCGGTACGGAATTATCATGGAACTTATTTAGGGCGATATGATATATTTGAAATTGGAGATCGGCTTTTGGACAAGTCGAAGCAGCACTTTTCTGTGAATGATTACATTCTGCAGGAAGGTCAGATTTTAACTCAGAGTCTGCTCACCACGCTGGTACGTCGGGAAGCAGATAGCAATCCACAGGGATTAAATCCGCCGATAGGCAGTGAGTTTGACACAGGAAGCAGTTCGGTTACTCTCAGTGATGCGGTGATCGTGGCAGATGTAGTGGAGTTGAATTTTCTGCGTAGAGATGGGAATCAGTATCGTCTAGGTGGCATTTCATTGGCCATTGTGATGAATCAGAGTCATCGGGTGGTTATTAATGGCATTGAACGTACGGTGACGATTTCGACCGATCGTTTGTATCAGTTTGGCAGTGATATTGGTCGCAAGTTGGAAAGCTATTTACGGACACTTCCAAATGTGACAGATGTTCCGATTTACATTACATTATATTCAACGCTAAGTTCAGACAGTTATCTTCCTGGAGGTATGATTGGGGAGGGCTACTTTGAGTCTCGTACCGGTCAATTTAAAACCAATGATGAACGTTGGGTGATGTTCCCTTCAACGGAAGCTACCAATCTGGATATTCAGACATCGGCCGGATTTGATGCACTTAAGAAAAGTCTGCAGGATGTGCTTCCAGAGTCCATTGGTGTTGTAGGTAAAGGAAGATATATCGAGGGTAATCTGGATAAATTGGATATTACGTTGCATATGTCCGTTAAGACATACGCGGAAGTGGTTTCAGTGACACAAAAGACCGTTTCCTTACTTGACACATTTGAAAAAAGGGATATGCTAGTAGTGGTTAGCATTCGGTCGTTGCAGGACGTTGTTGTTGTTATTACACGAGATCGTGGTCAAACAACACCGACGGTCACATACTTATTTTAAGGAGAAATTCATGGAACGAATATCAGTAAAGAAAGTTCATCAACTGGCGAGACAGCTTATGTTTTCGTTGAGTGAACAAGAGGCAAAAGACATTGTCAGCGAGTTTGATACCTTGTTATCACAATTAGATTTACTCGATCGAATTGACACCTCAGATTGTGAAGAACTGGTGTATCCTTTTGAGACACCCACAACCTTTTTTCGTGAGGATGTGGTTGACCATGTGATGGATGTTAAGGATGTCTTTCTTAATGCCCCGAAAGCAGAGAATCAGTATTTCGTGATTCCAAAGGTGGTGAAAGACAATGACGAATAAAAAGGAAGTGTGGCTTCAAAAAGCTCATAAAACAATCGATGAGTTACATAAGTTGCAACCAAAATTAAATGCGGTGGTAAGCTTTGTGGATGTGGAAAAACAAGTCGATGAAGCGCTGGATAAAATGGGTCCTCTTGCGGGGATGCCCGTGATTCTTAAAGACAATGTGTTATATAAAGGAATTCGTGCTACAGCCAGTTCCTATATGCTTGATAATTATGTAGCGACCTACGATGCTACGGTAGTTTCGAAGTTTAAAGAGGCAGGTGCCATTATTGTGGCCAAATCTTCTTTGGATGAGTTGGGTATGGGTGGCAGTAATATTACATCATTTACCGGACCAGTGCATAATCCGTACGATTTGAGTCGGATTGCGGGTGGATCTTCGGGTGGAAGTGCTGCGTTGGTTGCCAGCGGTGCGGTTGACTTAGCGATTGGAACAGACACAGGCGATAGTATTCGAAAACCTGCGGCATTCTGTGGAATTGTCGGGTTTAAACCGACCTATGGTCGCATCTCACGTTATGGCGTGATTCCCTATGCATCCTCCCTGGATCATGTGGGTTATTTTACGCGTGAAGTTAAACTCGCGGCAGAAGCGCTTATGCTACTTTCTGGACGTGATGATAAGGATATGACTTCCATATCTACGCCGCTTGAAAACGTGGTGGAAGCATTGGATGAGTCGCTGGCCAATAAACGTATTGGTATTTTCAAGAATGTATTGGATGCAATCGATGATGAAGATACTCGAACCTTATTTTTTGATTTGATGGATAAGGCTAAGGAACAAGGGGCTACCCTTGTGGACATTTCGATGAACACCAATCTGATTAAAACGGTGTTACCGACGTACTATATTATTGCCAACTGTGAGGCAACCGCAAATCATTCCAATTTGGATGGTGTACGTTTTGGTACACATGAAGATGGAGAGTCACTGGAAGAAATCATGACGAATACACGGACGAAAGGGTTTGGACCTTTGATTCGCAAACGATTTGTCATAGGGTCGTATGGTCTTATGGATGAAAATCAGGAGTTGTTATTGAAGAAGGCTCAACGTGTTCGTCGTAAACTGGTCGAAGCAACTGAAAAAATGTTTGAATCAGTGGATGTGATTGTGGCTCCTGCGAGTTCGCATGTGGCACCCAAACTTAATGACCCATCGATTGATCAGTTGTCTGATAAGTATCTTGTGGCTGAGAATTACATGGTTTTAGGTAATTTTACCGGTTATCCAAGTATCACCATTCCTATGGGAATGAAAAATCATTTACCTCTAGGAATTAATCTTCTTTCCAAGGGGTATGATGAGAAGACACTGCTTCAGATCGCATATCAGTTGGAAAAGTTGACGGGGCTTAAAGGGTTGAAAGCGAAGGTGGAACTATGAGCTTTGAATTGGTTATAGGAATTGAAATTCATTGTGAACTTAAAACAAAGACTAAGATGTTTTCTGGTGCTCCTGTAAGTTTCGCTCAAGAACCGAATACGTGTGTAAATGAGATTGATCTGGCTCATCCAGGGACATTACCTTCGTTAAATAAAAAAGCAGTGGAGCTTTCACTTACTGCCTGCAAATTATTCCATTTGGAAATTGATCGTTTATTGCGCTTTGACCGTAAGAACTATTACTATTCGGATCTTCCGAAGGGATTTCAAATTACCCAGCAGTTCTTTCCTGTAGGAAAAAACGGGTATGTGGATATTGATGTGGATGGCGTAAGTAAACGGGTTCGAATTAATCGTTTACATATGGAAGAAGATACCGCAAAACAATTTCATCGTGATGATGTTACACTGATTGACTTTAATCGTGCGGGTACACCTCTTGTCGAAATTGTTTCAGAAGCGGATATGCGTTCGGGTAAGGAAGCGGCAGCTTATGTGGAGAAACTGCGTACGATGCTTGAGTATGGACATATTTCGGATGTGAAAATGGAAGAAGGTTCCATGCGTTGTGATGTAAATATTTCGATTCGTCCAATCGGTGTCGATGCCTTTGGTACCAAGGTGGAAATTAAGAATCTGAACTCGGTTAATAATGTGGAAAGAGCGATTGAATATGAGTTTGAGCGTCAGAAAACGCTGCTTCTTTCAGGTCAATCCGTCGTTCAGGAAACTCGTCGCTTTGATGAAGCCACTCGCACGACGGTGTCGATGCGCAAAAAAGAAGGATCTGTGGATTATAAGTACTTCCCAGAACCGAATATTTTTCCTGTGTATGTCAGTGATGAGATGCTTGCTTATGTGGAAGCCAATCTACCTGAGATGCCTGAAGATAGATTCAAGCGTTACACCCATGAGTATCAGCTCAATGAGACAGATGCAAAACTATTGGTATCCAATAAAGCCCTCGGAGATTATTTTGAGCAGATTGTTCAACTGGGTGGTGCGGTTAAACTGACATCCAATTGGTTGATCAGTGAAGTGTTAGCCGTAGTGGATCAAAAAGGTGAGCAATCATTTTCACAATGGATAAATCCAACATTCTTCGTGGAGCTGTTTGAACTGCTTGATAAGCAGGTGATTTCTTCGAAGCAGGCCAAAGAAGTATTTACCTGGATGCTTAAGGGACAGTCGCCGAAAGCAACCGTGGAAAAGCAAGGTATGTCACAGGTATCGGATGAGTCGTTGCTACTTAGCTGGGTAGAGGAAGTTATTACTGCCAATCCTCAATCAGTCATTGACTATAAGAATGGGAAAGACCGTGCCATTGGTTTTCTGGTCGGTCAAATCATGAAGTTGTCCAAAGGTAAAGCAAATCCAGCTCTTACAAGTCAAATGGTAAAAGAAGCGTTGTCAAAACGTTAGGTATAGTAATTTTTTAAAGTTTATTGTAAAATAGGTTAGATAAGGAGGCGTTTTGATGACTCAAAAGCCAAAAAAACAACGTAATTCGCGTTTAAAGAGAGTTCATTGGCCATTGGTAGTGTTGATTTTCGGAATCATTCTGCTCTTAATTCCGACAACACTTGTGGGTAAACTTCTTTATGATGCGTTCATCAGTACTGGCCAGCCAATCTTCGGCAGCCGTTTTGATGTTGATTTGAACCCTGCCATAACAACCGAACAATTGGATGAGATTACCGGAGTGTTGTCAAATCATTCATCTGTGGATAAAGCATCTGTTAATTTAAAAAGTGCAACACTTCGAGTTACCGTCGATGTGAATGATGATCAGACTCCTGAAGAGATTCAAGAGCTTGTTGCGGGATTTTATGATCAGATTTTAACTATTTTGGATAAGGGGCTGTATTTTACAGTCGTTGGCTCAAGTAAGCAATATGATCTTGAGTTGCATGTCTTTAATAATCTGAGCTTTAAGAATGAAGAGAATTATGTCTACGTTATGTTAAATCTAAACTCAACAATGGAAGAACCTTTGATTCAACTTGTATCCAATCCAAAGAATCCTGAGTATGTTCAGGAACTTTATGAGCGGATTGCGAATCAAAATAATCCTACCGATGATGAAGATGATGAGGATGAAGGAGAATAAAAGGGCGTTGCCCTTTTTTATGTGAAATTATGAAAAAGAATGATCATGTATTTGGATGTGTAAGTGATTATACCTATCAGGGATTCGGTGTTTTAAAACTGGATCATTTTCCTGTGTTTGTCAAGGGAATGCTTGAAGGTGAATGTGGTGAAGTTGTATTAACTATGGTAAAGAAAAACTTTGCCTATGGTAGACAACTATCTTCGGTTACTGATAGCGAGCATCGTGTGTTACCTCCTTGTGCTGTTGTTAAGCAGTGTGGTGGATGTCAAATCATGCATATGGCAAAAGACCATCAGGCAGCTTTTAAGCAAAAGCAGGTAGAGCAATTGATGAAACGAGTAGCGAAAATTGAGCAACCGGTACTTCCGATTAAAACCATGGATCATCCATGGGGGTATCGCAATAAAGTGATGATTCCCATCGAAAGTTCAGTTGAAGAAACAAAGTTGGGTTTCTATCGGATGAACTCTCATGACATCATTGACATGGATACATGTCTTGTTCAAACCGAGTTACAAAATCAGATTGGACAAAAGTTAAAGTCATTTTTGAAGGACTCACCGATTGAATCGCTTCGCCATTTAGTTATAAAGCAGGCGTTCGCAACCAATGAAGTCATGATTGGTCTTGTCAGTCGTGAGTTTCCATTAAAGCATCAAGACTCGCTGATTGATATGTTAACAGTAAGTTTTCCACAGGTTCAAAGTATCTATGTCTCAATCAATCAGCGTGATGACAATGTCATTCTTGGGGATGTGGACAAACTTGTTTTTGGTAAGGAAACCATTGAGGATGTGTTATTAGGATATCGTTTCCAGATTTCACTGCGGAGTTTTTATCAGATAAATCCAGTTCAAACAGAAGTACTGTATCAGACAGTGGCCCAGTTTGCCAACATTCAACCACACGAAACTGTTCTTGATCTTTATTGTGGTGTTGGAACCATCGGTAGCTATTTAAGTCAGTTTGCCAAAAAGGTCATAGGTGTGGAAGTGGTTGAAGAAGCTGTGGTGGATGCAAAGAAGAATGCACAACTCAATCAAATAGAGAATATTGAGTTTTGGGCAATGGATGCAACTGGCGCAAAAGAACAGTTACATGCTGAAAAGAAGTCCATTGATGTGATTGTGGTCGATCCACCTCGCAAAGGCTTAGATGAGCAGGTGATTGCGGATAT
>DOKQ01000129.1 GCA_003510215.1 Erysipelotrichaceae bacterium | reverse complement strand
AAGTAAAAGTCCACCCAATGTAGCACTTCCCTTAAATCCGGTCTGCTCATTAGGTAAATCGATTTGAGTCAATGTTCCAAGACCAAATTGCGAATAGTAATTACGCATCGTATCAAAAGCTGCCGTATTAATGCGAAGAGGTCCATCGTAAACATAGCTTGCACCACCCAATCGCATCGCAATATGAAACATATAGACGTTTGAAGACATGGATAATGCTGTGATGTCATTGATACGTCCCAGGTTTCTGTGCGAAGCTTTTAATGGTGTATCGCGAATTTTGATTGGTTCATCCATGATAAACTCATTCGGACGAACAACACCTTCGTTTAATCCCGCATAGATCGTGGCACCTTTAACAATCGATCCCGGAACAATTGTATGGGTATAATTCATCGCTGGATCAACAAGGAACCCATTCTCCGTACGGGTTATGCCAACCATAACCAGCACATCCCCATTTTTAGGATCCATCATGGTAAAATAGATGGTATTCATAAACTTACGATACGGATTATTCTCATTTGCCAATAATGCCTGACGAATCACTTCTTCCGCATGCAACTGCCAACCTAAATCAATCGAAGTGATTAAATCATTTCCTTTATGACCCTCTTGAATCGTCGTAAGGATTGCCAATCCAGTTTCATCATAATCAAGACTGTAGATCGTACGACTGCCACGCAAAATAAACTCATACTGGCTTTCCAAACCCGAACGACCAATATTATCATTACGTGCATAATCCAGCGCCAGATAGTAAAGCAGGTTTTCAGCCGGTAATCCTTGAGCTGAAGTTGACACTGAACCTAAAATTGGACGTAATGTCGATTCGGTTGGATAATCACGATTCCAGTTAATGGTAACATCAAAACCTCTGAACTGATGTGCATGTTCAACCAAAAATGCAACCTCTTCCTTGGATACATTGCTCTTCACTACTTTAGCGCGACCACCCGTTGGCATATCCATCGCCTGTTTAATGACAAAAGCCTTACGATCACGTTCATTAAATCGCTGCAAATGTGCGGATGTAATGCGTTCAATTTTTAAAAAATAAATATCCATATCCGTAAGTTTCCGCGCATAGTAATCAGCCCACTCTTGCGAAGAAATCAAGGCTTCAGCCTCATCGTTGTGAAGCAGAATAAACATGTCTTTTAAATCACGCTCACGCAACTGATCCAGTGAAACATCAAATGTGTCTGCGAATCGATAGGCTAAATCCCATCTTTCCCGCTCACTGACACCCAGAGGTGGTGTATAAACAATCAGCAACTGTTCTGAATTACTGACCAAAACCTGACCGTGACGATCATATATTTCACCCCTTGGTGTTGTAACATACTGATATCTGCGATTAAAGACTTCAAGTCGATCGGAATAATACTCATTTTTTAAAATCTGTACCTGATACAAACGAACAAGCACAGCAAAAAAAGCAACAATAATCACCAGAGCAAAAATCTGCAACCGTACGGTGACTGTCTTTTGTATATCAAGGGATTTTCTCATTAAATCACTACTGCCTGTATATTGTGTCGAAGACTTCCCTTTTGTTTTAATTGGACCTAATAAAGGTTTTTGACTCACATAATCACCTACCGCCGATATTATATCCTATTTCACAACAAATTGGTATTCTATGCTATAATTTAATGCGAGGTGATCTCCATGTATAAACGAACACAAACAAGACCCATTTTTTTGAAAAACATGCAGATGGGAGGTCAAAATGAAGTCATTATTCAATCAATGACCAATACAAAGACCAAGGATATTGAAGCTACGATTCGACAAATCGAACAATTGCAGCAGGCCGGTTGTCAGGTGATTCGTGTAGCGGTTTTGGACATGGAAGATGCCCAGGCAATCCGAACCATTATCAAATTCATCCAGATTCCCTTGGTCGCCGATATACACTTTGACTATCGATTAGCTATCGCTGCCATCCGTGCAGGGGCCGCAAAAATTCGGCTAAACCCAGGAAACATTGCCAATCATCAGCATATCCAAGAAGTCGTTGAGGAATGCAAAAAGTACAAGGTTCCTATTCGTATAGGTATCAATGCCGGATCACTTGAAGACCGTCTTCTCAAAAAATACGGAAAACCCACGGCTGAAGCCATGGTTGAAAGTGCCCAAGGTCATATTGATATTCTACAGAAGCTCAACTTCGATGATATCGCACTATCCTTCAAAGCCTCTGATGTGCCACTAACCATCGAGGCTTATCGACTTGCCTCAAAAACCTTCCCTTATCCCCTTCATCTTGGGGTGACTGAAGCTGGTACTGTCCTATATAGCGCCATAAAATCTTCTGCAGCTCTTGGTACCTTACTAATGGATGGCATCGGTGATACCATTCGTATCTCGGTCAGTGATGATCCAATCGAAGAAATGAAAATTGCCAAGCAATTATTAAAAAGCTTTGATTTGATATCCAATGTTCCTGATTTGATCAGCTGCCCTACCTGCGGACGAATTCAATACGACATGATTCCGATTGTCAAGGAAATTGAAACCTACCTTGCCTCAGTTAATAAAAACATTACTGTAGCCGTCATGGGATGTGCTGTCAATGGTCCTCAGGAAGCTTCACGGGCTGATATTGGCATTGCGGGTGGAAAAAATGAAGCCTTATTGTTTAAAAAAGGTAAACTGATAAAAAAAGTACCTCAACACTTACTGGTTGAAGTACTCAAAGCTGAAATCGATTCATTTCATTAGTCCGCTTCGGTGGACTTTTTTATTTCCAATCGTCAAATATGCCCATTTTTAACATCTGAATCTCCTTTTGGTATGGTGGTACACCATCCACATAGGGAGTTTCAAGGATTTTAGGGATCGAAGCAAGACGGGGTTCATTCATTACCTTGACGAACAACTCAAACCCGATTTCTCCATAACCTAAATTTTCATGTCGATCCTTTCGTGCTCCACGAATATTCTTCGAATCATTGATATGGATTACTGCCAGATGATTTAACCCAATGACGCGATCAAATTCATCCAAAAGCTCACTAAATGCCTGTACATCATAACCAGCATCATGAACATGACAGGTATCAAGACACACCTCAATCAGTTCAGGACGTTTAACTCGTGAACGAATGGCTGCAATGTCTTCAAACTTCAGACCAATTTCTGTGCCTTTGCCAGCCATGGTCTCAAGAGCAATGGTAATTCCCGGATTATTCTGATTTGCAAGATCAAGGCCTTCTACAATCCGATCTATACCTACTTCTTCACCGGCACCCACATGGGCTCCCGGATGTAACACAATCGTCCGAGCTTGCATAGCCCAGCTGCGATCAATTTCCTTTTTCAGAAAATCAACCGCAAGGGTAAAAGTATCTTCCTTCACGGTATTTGCCAGATTGATGATGTAGGGAGCATGAACAATCAGATTCTTCTTCGAAATACCTGCTTGCTCCATCACTGCCAGTCCTTCTTCAATACGCAAATCTTCAACTGGTTTACGCACCGTGTTTTGCGGTGCTCCTGTATAAATCATAAGTGCATTTGCATGATAGCTAATTGCCTCTTTGACAGCACCTAAAAAATAGTCAGGCGCACTCATGGAGACATGAGAACCAATAATCAACGTCAATCACTCCTTTTTTCTTTTTGCTTTGCCTTTGCTCGTTCTTTTTTCGCAATGGCAATTTCTCCTTGAATCATAGCACGACGTTTCTTACGTTTCAACTTATCTACTTCCGCAGCCATTTTCTTCTTATAACCCGGCTTAACTTTAACCTTTTTATTCGCAACAATCTTCTTAATCTCAACATCCAGTTCAGAAGGTTTTTTCGGACGCTTGTATCCAAATGGTTTTAAAGATGCAAAAGCCCCCTGACGAATGGTTTGATGCTCAAATGACATCCCCTCTTTGATTAACTGATGAATACTTACTTCATCCTTAGGACTATAAATGGTATAACAGATTCCTTCTTTTCCAGCTCGTCCTGTACGTCCACTTCGATGCGTATAAAAAGAAAGATCACTTGGAAACCCCAGAGAAACGACATGAGTCACCTCAGCAACATCCAATCCACGTGAGGCAATATCCGTAGCAACCACATAGGAAGATTCTTTACGTTGAAGCTGCAGCAAGGCACTTTTGCGCTGACGTGGTGTCAAATCTCCATGCAACTCAATAATGTCATAACCTTCATCTCTTAAAAATTGAGCGGTCAATGACGCTTCATCCCGTGTATTGGCAAAAATCAGACAGACATACGGCGTAAACGCAGGTAAGATACTTAAAAGAGTCTGCTGATAGTCCTTATGCTTGGTTGGAATCAGAACATGTTTTACACGTGGTTTAAACACCGCATCTTCAGAAACCTGAATCATTTGCGGACGAACCAAATATTTCTTGAAAAAAGGCTGCAGAGCTTGCGGTAATGTGGCACTTAAGACAACCATCTGAAGTTTCTTATCCATTTTTGAAACCATCATATCAATATCATCCAAAAACCCATATTCCATGGTCATATCTGCTTCATCCACAACGAAAATCGTTGCGGTATCCAGACGCAAAGCCCGTTGCTCCAAAAACATGTCTTTTAGACGTCCTGGAGTACCAATAACAATATGCGGCTGAGTATTCAGTTTGGCAACCGCCTTTTTGCGATCCCCTCCACCCGTAATCAAATCGACAGTTACTTCAGGAAAAACCTCACGTAATTTGGTCGCAAACTGATAAATTTGCATGGCCAACTCACGGGTCGGTGCAGTAATTACGGCTTGCACCTTTGGATAGTCTACGGTGATTCGCTCAAATATTGGAAACAGAAATGCATGTGTCTTCCCTGTTACTGTTTTAGACACGGCAATAATATCTTTACTCTTCATTAACGATGGAATGACCTGACGCTGTATTTCTGTCAGTTGAGTAAATCCACTGTTATCCATCATTTCCTGATAGTGTGGTAAAAGTTGTTCAAAGTTCATCATAAGTACCTTCTTTCGTATAATTAGGTTTTCACCTTGGATTCAAAATATGCTATAGTAATCTGCAAGGAGGTATATCCATTGAACATTATTCCATTAGCCCCCCGAGGTTTTTGCAAAGGTGTGTATTTGGCTTTGAAACTGGCCAAAGACACCGCAAAACAGAATCCGGATGAACAGATCACTATTTTAGGTCAGCTGGTGCACAATCGGTATGTATCACTAGCTTTAGAATATCACAATATCAAAACATTGCACAATCCCTCTTTATCAAAAGAGCAACTGCTTGAGCAAATTGACGGTGGCATCGTGATTTTTACAGCGCATGGAATCAGCGAATCCATTAAGCAGAAAGCTCTGGCTAAGGGTTTGCGGATTGTGGACGCTACCTGCAGTGATGTGAGCAGAACACATACACTGATTGAAGAAAAACTTTCGATGGGCTACCATGTACTCTACATCGGAAAAAACAACCATCCTGAAAGCATGGCGATCGTCGAAAATTTTCCTTCGGTGACACTCATGGAAATCAAGGATGAAATCCCAGATCTTATCGAGCCACTCTTTGTAACGAATCAGACAACATTAAGCAAACGTGAAATGGAGAAAACGATTCAAAACATTCTGGATAAATATCCAGAAGCATCCATCAGCAATGATCTGTGCTCAGCAACCACCCTTCGTCAACAGGCTGTGGAACAGGTACACGCAGATGGACTGATTGTGGTCGGTGATCCATCATCAAACAATACATTGATGCTTGCATCGATTGGTCATGTTCATGGGTATCCATGGATTCAGAGGATCGAAAGTGTGGAACAGCTGGACGTTTCCTACTTAAAGGAAAACATGAGTATTGCTGTTACTGCAGGCGCCAGTACCCCCGCTTATCTGACCAATCAGGTCATTGAGTATTTGAACAATTACGATGTTAACCATCCACAACCGCTACCTACCGTGGATATAACGAAGATTCTCGAATAAAACAGGGTGCTTAGCACCCTGTTAACGCGTTTTGATACAGTTGTATCTCTTCTTTTAACTGATGAAAGCGATGTGAATCACACGGAACGACTTGAAGAAGTTGTTCTTTTTTTGCAAGTTGCTCCCCGATAAATTTCATAAGCAATTCATCTTTACGTTGAAGCAGGATAGGACCAAACATCAGTTGCTGCTGTGAATAACTTACAGGATGGCTGACATGCACAACAGATAGAATAAACGAAATGTATTGATCCAGTGCGGTTTGCTCATCCAGAATTTCAAATTGATTGCTCATCAGAAACTGACGCAACTGATATTGATCTCCATTGAGCTGCAATACAATCTGATCAAACTGATGCCAGCAGGATTTTGCACTAAGCAAAATCTCTGTAGCCGTTTCAACACCCATGCCGGCAATGACCACGACATTTACGTCATGACTGATATCCTTTAGACCTGGTGAGAGCATCGGGATAACAGATTGCTCAAGATCAGCCAGCGAAACTGCCTGCTTTGCCCTTTCTAAAGGGCCTTTTTTATTATCTACCGCATACACTTTGGGTGAAATGCTGTTTTGAACTAAATAAATCGGTAATAATGCGTGATCTGTGCCAATATCAGCCACAATACTCCCTGAGTTAATCATGGAGGCGATCGTCAGCAATCGTGATGAAAGCATACTATCCTTTATCTACAAAATCTTTCAGACGTTTCGAACGAGTTGGATGTTTTAGTTTGCGAAGCGCCTTTGCCTCAATCTGACGAATACGCTCACGTGTAACATTAAACTCTTTACCAACTTCTTCAAGTGTACGAGTACGTCCATCATAAAGACCAAAGCGTAGACGAAGTACTTTTTCTTCGCGTTCTGTCAATCCCTGCAGTACAAGATTAATCTCATCTTTCAGTAATTGATTATTCGCATATTCATCCGGTGACATCGCATCTTTATCTTCGATAAAATCACCCAAATGTGAATCATCTTCCTCACCAATCGGTGTTTCCAGTGAAACAGGTTCAAGTGCAATCTTTTGAATTTCACGAACCTTCTCAGGTGTGATATTCTCCATCTTAGCCGCAATTTCCTCTGCTGATGGATCACGACCCAGATCCTGAACCAGCTGACGCTGAATGCGAGTTAGCTTATTGATTGTTTCTACCATATGCACAGGAATACGAATGGT
>DOKQ01000056.1 GCA_003510215.1 Erysipelotrichaceae bacterium | reverse complement strand
GGACTTGATCAAATGGGCGGTCATGAGACTTCCTACAAATATGATTATCGAAATACAGGTAAAGATGATGTTAACATTACCGCAGAGATAGAAGTTGTTAACAGTGCAGGGTATTGTCTATTTGGTCAATCCTATCTGCCAATGCAACTTCAGGCGAGAATGATCAATGCCATTTTAGGAACGAAGTTCAATGAAGATGATTTATTAACGATGGGTAAGCGAATTTATCACTGGCGCCACGGCTTTAATGTACGTGAAGGGTTGGCACGTGATGATTTTAGTATCAGTGCTCGAACCGTGGGTATTCCACCGCAACCTACAGGACCACTTGAAAATGTCACTATTGATCATGAACTTTTGGCTGACAACTTCTTTATCGAAATGGGGATTGACCCAATCACACTGAGAAGCCAACTTGATGTTTTACTCGAACTTAAGCACACGGAAGCATTGATCCGTGATCAGCATAATGAAACTCCGCTACATTGGCATTAATCCGGAGTTACCAAAAGAGGTCATCGTTCTGCTAAATGAAGATACTGTGTTAAAAGATGTGTTAATCGCAACGCCTTTCAATAGCATAAAAAAGCAGTTATCGTTTCTTTCTGGCACAACAAAGATCACCCTGGAAGACCTGGTAAGTGATTCAGATGACATTTTAGTATTGCATGTACTTGGAGGTGGATAATGGAACGCTATCTTCGTAACCAATCAACAATTTCAATAGAAAACCAGAAATTACTCAAGCAGAAGACGGTCGTTGTGGTTGGATGTGGTGGACTTGGCGGGCATGTGATTGAACAATGCGCACGGTTGGGTATCGGACGAATTATTTGCTATGATTCGGATGTTTTTGATACTTCGAATCTGAATCGACAGCGTTTTTCAACGGAAGATGTGATTGGCAAGAGCAAAGCAGAAATCGTTAAAGAAGAGCTGAATAGAATCAATTCTGAGATCGAAGTCATCAGTTACAGTAAACGACTGGATTTAGATTGTATGGATGAAGTTAAGGACGCGCATTGCATTGTGGATGCGGTTGATCGCATTTCTACTCGTCTTATGCTTCAGCAACTGGCTAAGCAGCTAAACGTTCCACTGGTCAGCGCTTCCATTGCCGGTTGGTATGGTCAGTGTACTGTCGTTTATCCACATGATGACACGCTGTCAAAGATATATCCGAGTGATGTGGAGCAGGGGATTGAAACTGAACTGGGAAATCCTTCCTTCACACCAGCACTTCTTGCCGCTATCGAAACGGCTGAAGTGACTAAAGTACTATTGAACATACCGTCTGATTTGCGACATCAGTTATTAGTGGTAAATCTGTTGCATCATGAATATACGGTGATTCGTCTGTGATGGTATTTTCTTGATTTTCAGTTATAAATTGTGTATAATTAAGTCACGAAGTAACAGGGAGTGGTCATGCCACTCCTTCGTCTTTGTTTGCAAGGGGGTAGTTATGACTCAAATCGAACAATTAACACCACATATCCTTTCGATATGTGAACAACACAACGTTTCGTTGTATGAATGTAAATGGGTTCAACAGGGTAGCATGCGCATTTTGCAAGTCGCAATTACCAAAGAGGATGGATCAATGGATATTGATACCTGTCAAGAGGTATCAAATCATTTATCTGAAGTTCTTGATGAAATGGATGCTATGGATTTTGAGTATTATCTTGAAGTCTGCTCTGCCGGTGCAGAACGAGCATTACGTAGTGAAAAAGAAGTTTTACACGCCGTCGGAAAACATGTTTATGCGAAGTTTCATCAGACAGTCGATAAAAAACAGGATGTCACGGGGACATTGTTATCATTTGATTCAAATGAGCTGGTGATTGAATATCGCGACAAACAAAGAAAAAAAACTGTGAAAACAGATTACGGGAACGTATCCATGATTCGTTTAGCCGTTACGCTTTAAAAAGGAGACAAAATGAACGTTAAAGATTTTTTATTGGCTATTTCGGCAATTGAAAGTGAAAGAAACATCTCCAAGGAAATTGTTGTGTCTGCTCTTCAGGAAGCTCTAGCTAAAGCTTACCGGAAGCACATTGAAATTCCAGATGCTCTGGTTCGTGTGGATATCAACGAAAAATCCGGAGAAATCACCGTCTATCAGCAATATACCGTTGTTGAGGAAGTGGAAGATGATGAATTGGAAATTTCACTTGAACTTGCGAAACGCAGAAATGCTGATCTGCAGATTGGTGATTTCTTTGAAGAGAAAGTAAATATTGATGGACTTGGACGTGCAGCAGCACTTTTAGCCAAAAATGTCATGAAGCAAAAAATTCGAGAGGCTGAAAAACTTTCAATCTATGAAGAATACATCGACAAACTCGATGAAATGGTCATTGGGCAAATTGAATCTGTTGAGGAAAAATTTGTGGTCGTGAACCTCGGGAAGACATTGGCTATGATGCCAAAAGCTGCTCAGATGCCAAATGAACGATATGTTGAGGGCACAAATATGCGTGTCGTCATCACAGAAGTCAATCGGGAAACTAAAGGTGCACAAGTGCTTGTTTCACGCGCAGATGCCAAGCTTGTTAAACGTCTGTTTGAACGTGAGGTTCCTGAAATTTATCAGGGAATTGTTGAAATTAAAGCCATTGCCCGTGAGCCTGGTGAACGCACCAAAATGGCCGTTGCCTCCAAGCGTGACGATGTTGACCCAATTGGAGCATGTATCGGTCCTCGTGGATCACGTGTTCAGGTTGTCATCGAAGAGTTAAAAGGTGAAAAGATTGATATCTTCGAATGGAGCGAAAATGTTCCTGATCTTATCAAGAATGCCTTATCTCCTGCACAGGTTTCTGCGGTTTTCCCATCTGAAGAGAAACGTGGTTTACTTGTTGTTGTGGAAGATAATCAATTATCACTGGCTATTGGTAAGAAGGGTAAAAATGCTCGCCTGGCTGTTCGTTTAACCGGAATGAAGATTGATATTAAATCACGTACTGAAATTGAGGAAAAAGGTGTTGACTGGCAAGGTCGTTATCAGGATTACCTTAATGAACTGGAAGCTAAACTTCAAGAAAGACGTGAGCGTGAAGCAGCTAAACTTGCGGCAGAAGCTGCTGCGAAGGCTGAAGCACTGCTGGCTGAAAAACTTGAAAAAGAAGCCCAATTGGCTGCTGCAAAAGAAGCTGCGCTGTTGAAGAAGGCTGAAGAAGAAGCTGCGAAAGTTGCTATGGTTGAGGAAGTTGCTGAGGTTGAGGAAGTCAGTGAAGATGATTCTAGCGTTGAGTTGGAAAAAGTCATTGAAGTGAAAGAAGAACCGAAGGAAACAATCGCATGGGACAAAGCACATAAGCGCATGGAACATGTGGCTGATGTCAACATTAAGAAGTCTGAGAAAGTTATTCAGGATGTTGAAGTTGAAAAAGTTGAGAAACGTCAAAAACGTGAAATTAAAGAACGCCGCGATTATGTTTCCAAGTTTGAAAAACTTGCGGATGCAACTCGTCCGGTTGAGAAGAAAGAAAAAGAGAGAGATTATCGTCGTAAACCAAAACAGGAGACTGAAGCACGCTTGAATGTGGCTGAAATTCTGAAACACAAAGACTACGAAATCATGCCTACCTACTCTGAAGAAGAGTTGGAAGAAATTCGTCGTATGGAAGAGGCAGAAGCTGCTAATACCTGGATCGAAGATGAAATTGATTTCGATGAATTTGACGAGTACTACGATAACGAATAATTCAAGGAGGCTCAAATGAAAAAAGTCCCTTTAAGAAAATGTGTGGCTACCTTTGAACAACTGCCTAAAAAAGAGTTGCTTCGAATTGTCCGTACTCCTGAAGGAGAAATCGTGATTGATGAATCCGGTCGGAAAAACGGACGTGGCGCCTACCTGAAACGAAGTAAGGAAGCAGTAGAAATCGCAATAAAGCGTCAATCACTGGCAAAAGCCCTTGAAACCCAGATTCCTGAACAGATATACGAGCAGCTGAAAGCGATGTTTGACCATTGAATCATATTTATGGAACATTGGGCATTGCCAAAGCCGCCCGAAAGCTTGTATCTGGAGATTTATTGATTGATGCCATTGCACAAAAACGTGTAAACTTAGTCATTGTATGCGAAGATGCATCCGATCGAACTAAGAAGAATATTCAAAATAAATGTGCACATTATCTGATTCCATGCCACGTTTATGGAACTGTCGCACAAATGTCTGCAGCACTAAGCGCTCACAGAGTGGCTGTCGGTATTGCGGATCAAGGATTTAGTAAATCCATTTTGAATAGTTTGAAAGAGGTGAAAGTATGAGTAAACCAGCAAAGAAAAGAAGTTCAAACAATCGTCGTTCAAATCAGCGTGGAACCCAACAAAGTGGTTTTGCCCCGCGTAAGCAGGTTGAACAAGTCACAAATATTACCTATACTGAAGGGATTACGGTTGGTGAATTAGCAGAGCTATTAAAGAAAAACGCAAGTGATATCATTAAGTTGCTCTTTATGCTTGGAAAAATGGTCACCATTAATACGGCTATGGATGAGGAGTTAATTCAACTTGTCTGTATGGAGTATAATGTTGAAGCAGTCAAAGAAGAAATTTTTGACGAAACCAGTCTTGAAGATGAGAAGGAAGATGATCCTGCATCACTTCAGTCACGTCCTCCGATTGTTACAATTATGGGTCACGTTGACCACGGGAAAACCACCTTGCTCGATACCATCCGTAAAACGAAGGTTGTTGAAGGCGAATTTGGAGGTATCACACAGCATATTGGTGCCTACCAGGTAAACGTTAAAGGGAAGAAAGTTACATTTTTAGATACACCCGGCCATGAAGCCTTCACTCAGATGCGGGCACGTGGAGCAAGAGTCACAGATATTACAATTATCGTTGTTGCAGCGGATGATGGTGTGATGCCTCAAACCCGCGAAGCAGTCGACCATGCGAAAGCAGCGAAAGTACCGATTATTGTCGCTGTGAACAAAATGGACAAACCTTACATTAATCCAGACAAGATTATGAGTTCCATGGCAGACCTTGGACTTATGCCTGAGGAATGGGGTGGGGACACCATCTTTGTTAAGATTTCAGCCCTAACCGGCATGGGAATCGATGATCTTCTTGATACCATTACGGTATTAAGTGAGGTGCAGGATTTAAAAGCAAATCCAGACCG
>DOKQ01000030.1 GCA_003510215.1 Erysipelotrichaceae bacterium | reverse complement strand
GCAACGTTTGATGAAACCTGAACTCCTGATGCGGTTGTGGAGATGCCTTCCTCATTGGGCTTGCATCCACCACAGTCTGCACCGTATCTTGTGATACGGCTAGGGAAAAACACTGCCCCTACTTGTGGTTTGGCTCCATATTGATAAACAATTGGAGACGCTTCAATAATTTCTTTAGAATCTGGTATGTATGTTTTAGATAGTAGATTGCCGGCTTGATCGTACGCCATCATATAACGTGTGACGACTTTTTTGCTTGAGCCGTTATCCACTTTTGCGGCAATCCAAGAGACACCTCCACTTTGCAGAGGGCCTTGTTGGAATACTGTTTTCGGATTTGCAATAATTTCCTCTTCAGTAATCTCTTCAAGTAAATAGGGTTGTCTTACAAACGAAGCTGTAGGTGACAATTCCTGCAGAATGACTGATTCTTGCTTCTCTACTTTTGGAGCACATGAAGACAGGATGATGACTAAGAGGATGCCAACGAACCTAATGGGTTGTTTGAACATTCTTAATTCTCCTTTCCTTAAGGACGTACGAATTCTAACACAAAGCAAACTATTTGTCTAACATTTATGCTTAAAAAGACGTGTATAGTTATCTGAAAGCGCTCTTTTTAGTGCGTTTTCTTCCATTTCCCGCAAAAAAGCAATCTCTTTTCCTACAAGCGGTAGGTAGCTTGAATCATTTCTTTTTCCTCGAAACGGATGTGGAGTAAGGTAAGGTGAATCCGTTTCAATATGTAATTTATCCAAAGGAACTACCTTGGCAACCTCCTTAGGAACCCGTGCATTTTTAAATGTAACCGGACCTCCCAATGAAATATGCATCCCAATTTTTACAAACTCAGCAGCCATTTCAGCACTTCCACTGTAGCAATGCATCATCCCTGAATATGCTGGAACATGTGTTTTTAACACCTCAAAAGTCTGTTCAGTAGCTTCTCTCATATGAACAATAATGGGTAATTGGTATTTGTTAGCCAACTCGATTTGCTTGATAAAAATCTCCTTTTGCTCTTCCTTATTATGCTGATGCCAATAAAAATCAAGCCCAATCTCCCCAACAGCTACCACACGTGGATGTATTAGATACTCCTCAAGTTTTTCGAAATCATTATCCTGGATAGTTTCGATATCACTTGGATGAAAACCCACAGCTAAATCAACCTGAGGATACTTCTCGCAAAGTTTTATGCCTTCTTCCGCCTGTTTTAAGTCAATAGCCACAACAAGAAAACGACTCACACCTTGTTCTTGAGCTTTACTAATCAATTCATCCAACTCACTTACCAACGCTTCATCAAGTAAATGAGTATGCGTGTCGATCCAACCTATATTTCCCATACACTACTCTCACTCACATAGTCATGCAGAGACTTGTGTTCATCTCTTAATATCATAATCAATACATTAATAATTAGCAAGAACGAAAAAGGACCACTAATACTTGCCACCTTGACAAAGCTTCGTAACAAGACTGACCACAAATCCACTTCGCCATTTTTCTTCATCCCAAGAACTCGAAGTCCCACGAGTTTTTTTCCAAGGGTGTTTCCAAATAGAATCATACAACCGACTTCATAGACCAGAAAGAAAACAAAGCCAATCATTGAAACCCAGATAAATCGAGATAAGATATTAAGAATTGGAATATAGCTTAGAATTCCCCGAATAATCAAAAATATGAGAGAAACAATGGATGATGGTATACCCACAATAAGGGCATCAATGATAAAGGCAAATGCTCTTTTCATAAATAATTCCATAACCACTCCTACTTTCCTAAACAGAATCGACTGAAAATTGCGTCGATGAGGCTTGTTTCCCCTTCTGTCTGCAATATATTTTGTAACGACTGATACGCACTTTGTAAATCAATCGTTATCAGATCAACTTCCATGTCATACTCAATGGCTTCAATCGCTGATCTCATCGACTGATAAGCTGAAACTGCACATCCGATCTGGCGTTGATTTGATAGCGTCGGTTGTGAAAGAGCAATCTGATGATGCGCAAACATCTGCTCAATCGTTAAAATCAACGGTTCAATATCCTGATTCAGCGCACTGATTTGAAGAGGATACTCTTTATCGGATACATCACTTTTATTATATACAATAATTCGTTGTTTTCCCTCTGTGATTTCCAGCAAGTAATCGTCCTGATCATCTTTTTGTGCGGAAGCATCCAAAACAACAATCGCTAAATCTGCTTCTTCCAAAGCTTTTTTAGACTTCTCGATACCGATTCGTTCGACTTTATCTTCAGTCTCACGTAGTCCGGCAGTATCAATCAAGTGTAACGTCACATTTTTTAACCGAATCCAACCTTCCACAAGATCGCGTGTCGTACCAGCCACATCAGTCACAATGGCTTTTTCCTCTTCAAGAAGTGCATTGAGAATACTTGACTTACCTACGTTAGGTTTTCCTAAAATGACGGTCTTAACACCTTCCTTGACAATTTGACCACTTCGCGATAACGAGATTATCTCGTTCAATTGTTGCAACCAGTCTTTTGCCCTCGGATAAATATCCTTTTGGGTTAACTGAATGACATCATCATACTCTGGGTAGTCAATATTAACTTCTATATGCGCAATCATGGATAGCAACTCATCCAAAAGTGGTTGAATTAACTTTTTGATACTTCCTCTTACCTGCGAAATGGCAAGAGCTGCACTATCAATGGATGGTGCCTGTATTAAATCCACGATGGATTCGGCTTGAGACAAATCAATTCTGCCGTGCAGATATGCTCGTTGCGTAAACTCGCCCGGATTGGCTAGCCTTGCGCCTTGGCCAAGAAGAATGGATAAAATTCTCTGTGTGATGACAACACCCCCATGACAGTTAATTTCTACGATATCTTCTGTTGTAAACGTTTTGGGTGCCTTAAAAATTGTAACTAAAACCTCATCCACAATACTTTGATCTGAAGGATCAAAAATGAAACCATAATGTACCGTATGGCTTTGCTTATCTTTCAATGATTTACTAAAAACGCTTTCTGCAATATCAAAAGCTTCCGTTCCACTCAAACGGATAATTGAAATTGCACTCTCACTAAGCGCAGTTGATATGGCTGCGATCGTATCTGTCAGTTGCATAATAATCACTCTTTCTACTCGTCATTATAGCATATCACTTAATTTTTCATCACTAACACAATTAAAAAAGAGCTATAAAAGCTCTAGATAAACCAGGATAATACTGTTATGGATAGAAATACTGCAAACAACAGAATGATACTATACTTCATTTTCTCTTTATATCGACCATTGCGGTGTAACTCTCGATCCATCTCAGAGAGAACATACCACAATGGAAAAAACATCATAGCAAAACTTAATAGCATGGCAACCCAACCCCAAGACTGTAACCACATCCTTAAAAACATGGATAGTGATGAAGCGGAAACCGCAATCAGTAAAAACTGAATAAACCGTGCTGTTTTCATGCTTCTTCCTCAATAACACCCAACGCTTCAAGAATGCGATTTAAATCTGCATCCCCAAAATATTTAATGGTGATCCTCTGTTCATCGATTGATACCTTCGATTGAACCTTCGACTCCAATAATCGACGGGCATAACTAAATCTTTTCTTGTCAGGTTCAACTTTCGGCTTTGATTCCGGCTTCTTAAGCATGGATTCAACAGCTCGAACTGACATTCCAAGATTGGCTGCCTTTTTTGCAACTTCAAGCATTTCCTTCTCGCTACCAAGTGTAATCAATGGGCGAACATGCCCCATCGTAAGTTTTTTATCTACAACCATCTGTTGAATTTCATTAGGTAATTTCAATAATCTGAGTATATTTGCGATATACTCTCTAGACTTACCGACACGTTTGCCAAGCTCTTCCTGAGTATAATTGAATCGCTCAATCATTTTGAAGAAAGCCATTGCTTCCTCAATTACATTTAAATCTTCGCGCTGAATATTCTCAATTAACGAGATTTCCATCATTTCTTCATCAGTAAACGCCATAATGATTGCAGGTATTTTCTCAAGACCTGCTTTCTTGGTGGCACGTAGACGTCTTTCACCCGCTATCAGTTCATATCCACCCAGGCTTTCGCGAACAAGAATCGGTGTAAACACACCATGTTCCGCAATAGACTGTGCCAGTTCATCGATTTTCTGCTGATCAAAGTTCTTCCGAGGTTGATATGGATTTGTACGAACCTTTGAAACCTCGACTTCCATTCGGCCCATAACATTAATGGAACTATTCCCTTTTTGAATATCTTCCAGTACGCTTGAGACATCATCACCAAAAATCGCATCCAAACCTTTACCTAAACGATTTTTCTTGTCACTCATTTTTTCACCTCCGAAGAATTATAACTAATCACTTCTTTAGCCAACGACGCATAAGCTTTCGCTCCTTCAGATCGTACATCATACTCAAAAATGGACTGACCTCGTGAAGGTGCTTCCGACAGTTTGATATTACGTGGAATATAGTTTTTGTACACTCTTTCTTTGAAATACTTTCGAACTTCCTGTCCGACTTCAACGCTTAATCGAGTCCGTGTATCAAACATTGTCAACAGCACGCCCTCAATAATCAGACGCTCATTAAACAGTTTTTGTACCAGCCGAATCGTAGATAGCAATTGAGTTAATCCCTCAAGTGCATAATACTCACACTGAACAGGAATAATTACACTATCTGCTGCTGTAAGTGCATTTGTATTTAATAATCCCAGGGACGGTGGACAATCAATGATTACAAAATCATATTGCCCCTTGATAACATCAATCTTGTTTTTTAAAAGACGCTCTCGTCCTACCTTAAACTCAACCATCTCAAGATCAGCTCCCGCAAGATCTATCGTAGCGGGAATCAAATCCAGTGGAGGTTGCTTGATATGTTTGACAATCTTGGCAGCCTCAATATCCTGTAACAACAGATCGTACGCACTCCAATGAATGGATGATCTGGATGCTCCAACACCTTGCGTTGAGTTTCCTTGCGGATCAAAATCCACAAGGAGCACTTTCTTGCCAAGATAAGCTAATCCAGCGGCTAAATTAATACTTGTGGTCGTTTTGCCAACTCCACCCTTTTGATTTGCTACAGCGATAACTTTACCCATAAAATCACTTCCTTTATTTTGGGAAACGCAAAATAATCTTCACGTCTTCTTCTGTTTCTATTTCTTCCTTCTTCACCGAAATTCCTGTTTTTTTAATCATCTCCACAGCTTGATTTATTGTATTAATCGCAATACGAATATGTCGAGCTGCGCCTTTTGTTTTCTGTTTTCGTTTACCCGCCTGATCAATCATCTTTTCTTCCACAAGCAGCTCTGTCTGTTTAACATTTAATCCCTTGTGCATGACAGTGTTAAAAATATCCTCTTGAAGATCAGGGGCTGCACTCAAAATTGCACGGGCATGACGCTCGGAGATGTTTCTTGAAGAAACAGCATCCTGAATTGAGCTCGGCAGATTCAGCAAACGAATCTTATTGGCAATCGAAGATTGCGATTTGCCGACTTTCGCAGCCATTTTCTCCTGCGTCCATCCATACTCATCCATTAGACGAACAAGAGCTCTTGCCTCTTCAATCGCTGTTAAATCCTCGCGTTGAATATTTTCCACAAGGGCCAACTCAGCCGTTTGAATTTCATCCGCTTCAATAACCCGACACAAGACACTTGTAAAACCCGCAAGAATCATAGCCCGATACCTGCGTTCTCCAGCAACGATTTCATACCCCTGATCGCTTTTGCGAACCGTAATGGGTTGAATCAACCCGTTTTCTCTAATGGATTGCGCCAACTCAAAAAGCGCATCCGGATTGAAGTCCGTCCGCGGCTGATAGCGATTCGGCTTAATTAAATCAATAGCAATTTCAATTGTATCTTGCATACATCCTCCAGTATCCTTCTACCTACAACATGTTTATAGTGGTTTTTTCTTGATTTGTCCATATGCACGTGGATATTTCATCGGGGTTATCCGGACTTTTTTAATGTTAACATTCACTCTTGAAGAACCATCACTCATAAGTAAATCCTCAACGGCTTCCACTTGACCACCCAGAAGTGAAATAGCATTTTTCGCATCTGCTACTTCCTGACGACCTGCTGCACCCTTCATTGAGACAAAGGATCCGTCGATTCGAACCAGTGGTAAACATAACTCACTAAGTACCTGAAGATTCGCCACTGCACGGGCAGTAACGACATCAAAGGATTCACGATGATCTTTCAAATCTTCGGCTCGTTCATTTAACACATCGACTTCGTTCAACTGTAACTGACTGATCACTTCTTTTAGAAAGTTGCAACGCTTATTGGTCGGTTCGACTAGGGTCACGTGTAGTTGGGGAAAGACAATCTTCAGTACAAGTCCTGGAAAGCCTGCTCCACTACCTATATCAGCCAATGATGAGGCGTTCAAACAAAAAGGTGCAATGGTCATACTGTCCAAAAAGTGCTTTTGGAAAATTTCATCCCATTCCACAATCGCTGTTAGATTCATCTTTTCATTCCACTCTTGCAACAGCTGGGCGTACAAAACGAATTGATTCAACTGTTTCTCTGTTAGATCGATTTGATATTTCTTTGCTTCTAAACAAAACTCATCCTGATTCATAGTCCGCCCTCCGTATTGGCATTATACCAAATTTACACTCAGTAAAAAAGAACATATCAAAAAAACATCCTGTAAATCTGTTTCATAAAAAAGTGACGAAGAT
>DOKQ01000033.1 GCA_003510215.1 Erysipelotrichaceae bacterium | reverse complement strand
CGTCCAATCACTGAATTCTTACCAAGTTGAACAAATCCATCAATTCGAGCAGTTAGGTCAATCGTTGCATTTTCCCCGAGTGTATTTTCATGAATCTTTGAGCACAAACGCTTTGCCACAAGTGTATTGGCCAATAAAAAATGCCACGGTTTCGAAAGCTTAATGATCGGATCCTGACTTGTAATCGCTTGTAATTTCAATCCATCACTCATCATATCGTTAATTGAAACCTCGAGAAAACTTTCAAGTGGTGTGGATACACCTACTTTAAGCACATCAAAACGTTTTGGATTGACAAGGCAATAATCAAAGATTGATGCAGGTAATGATAATGCACTGACAATGACACTTTCATCGCCACCACGATGATGACCTTTAAACTTCTGAATGAGCCCATCTTTTGCATCTACTGTAATATAGGCTGAACTGGTTTCCTTCAATGTTGAAGTTAGAGCACAGAACGTATCGGACTCAATGACTCTTGCCAGATCATCAGATTCAATGACACAGTCACCAAATACAATGAAAAGTTTCTCTATCGGCTGTACAAGGAACGGCTGGCTAGCCAGTAAACTCTCTGCACTTCCCTGAGTCGACTCATCACATATAACGATGACATCGTCGAAATGACGTAACTGATGTTTAGTAAGTGGTGCAAAATCACTCACAACAACGACAATATGATCTACATGATGTTTCTTAAGATTTTCAACTAATCGAACAATATTTGGAACATTCGCGATCGGTAAGTTTGATTTATTTCGAATGGATGTGTAAGGCCACATTTTTTCGCCTTTACCGGCGGCGAGGATGACAGCTTGTTTCATCGACTTCACCTCCAACATACATATGTCTAAAGGCAGTGTAGCATAAATAAAATTTGGATGTCAAACAAAAGGACGATATTCGATGCAAAATTGAATGCGTTTTCAATGTTTCCTTATTGTATGCGGTTTCGGTTGTAACAAGCGTCAAAATACGGTATAATTTACCTCAGTGAGAAAGGATTTGCTTATGAAAAAACAAACCCAAAGACCTATAAAAAAGGATGCAGTCCTCGTTAAAACTGCCCCAAATATGAATCGATTATTCGCTTTTCTAGCCGACTTTTTTATCATTTATCTAACAACCAATGCTTTTGTCTTATTGTATCTGAACTTAAATGGTGTTCCTGCCAGTGAAGGGTTGAACATTGCACTCATAAGCTCCCAACAAAGAATTATTGTAAGTCTTGGAGCCATAGCAATCGCACTCTTTTATACCATTGCCATTCCACTGTTGATCATGCCTGCATCCCGTCGAGGGCAAACATTGGGAAAACGCTTTTTGGGGATTCGAGTGATTGCGCAAAATGGATCAAATGTTACGTTTAAACATCTGTTTGTACGAGAGTTCCTTGTCGTCATCCTTCTTGAAGGTTCGATCTCATATGCCAGTTCATTTGTTCAGGCAATTATGATGGAGACTCCTCTAGCAATTTTGGTAACACCCTTAGCCACATTTTACTTACTGATGACCATTAGTTCCATCGGGCTTATGTTCTTACATCCAAGTCATCGCATGTTACATGATTATCTTGCAAAAACGGTTGTGGTTCTATTTGATCAAAATAAACCTTTGCCAAAGGGAACGCTATGAAATTTAAAGCTTCACCACGATTTGATCGCTTAGGCGCATTTATCGTTGACTATGTACTCTACATGACCGTGATTAGCATCTTTATGATATTAATGTATTTTATTGATCAAAGAGACTTAAGCGGTAACGTTACCTTGGCCGGATTCTCCTCAACGATGAGAATCATTGTAAATATCACAGGGATACTTATTTATCTTGGTCTGACCGTTTTTGTTCCAACAAAAATTTTCCCAGGACAATCCATTGGAAAAAAAGTTATGCAGCTAAAAGTAGTTACTTCAAACCAAGGCGTCGCCAAATGGTATCATTATTTGGCTCGAGAAATCTTTGGTGCACTAACTCTTGAAGGAACAACATTAGTCTATATGGTATCCAATCTTACCCGAGACTTAATGGCCATATTGCTTAACCTCGATCAGCAGATGATTCAGCAGTGGCAAACCATCGCAACATTCATCTTTATTTTCTCCGTGTTACTCGCAGCATTAACACCTCAACGAAGAATGTTCAAAGATTATCTGGCACAGACCCAGGTAATCACAATCAAAGAGTAAGTCAAAACAGCAGTCCAATAGATTCGGACCGCTGTTTTTTTATTGTATAATTGATTTAAGTTTGTCTGCAATTACTGCAGCAGCCTTCTTCGGAGCAAACTTGGTCATCAGATTCAACATAGATGAATCTTTCCCTGCATACACCTGATACTTATTCTTCTCTATTGCATCCACCATAATCGCTGCGGCTTCTGAAGCTGTTATTAGTTTCATTTTGCTACTTCCCTCAGGCAAAGCTGCTTTTCGATCTGCACCCGAGTTCTTTGTGATGTCTGTAGCAACTCCGCCTGGAAAGACAATGGTCACTCCAACATTTGTTTCAAGCAGTTCTGACCGTAGGCCCTCTGTAAGTAGCTTCACAGCAGCCTTGGATGCTCCATAGATGGTTTGTCCAGGCACAGGGATAAACCCGCCCATACTGGATACATTCAGGATATGCGCTTGGGGTCGCTGGATCAGAGATGGCAAGAATGACTTGACCATAGAAAGTGTTCCATAGAAGTTCACATTCATCACACGTTCTATGCGATCATAGTCAAGGTCACTCACTCGAACGAATGGTTGAATGATCCCTGCTACGTTAATAATTCCATCAACAACTCCGTGATATTTTTCTACATCATGCACGAGTGCTTCAACAGCAGCACGATCACTGATATCGACCTTATGCAAACTGAGGTTTGTAGCAAACAAGGAAGAATGCGCTTTTGTTTCATCAAGTCCATCTTGACTGATATCAACAGCTCCAACAGAAGCTCCTTTTGACATTAAGTTCAAAACAACCTCACGTCCAATCCCATTCCCACCATCGGTTACTACGAATACTTTGTCCCTGATGTTCATTTTGTCCTCCTTTCAAAAAATGTAAGCGTATACATTAGTTAATTATTACCTACTCTTCACAATCTGGCTATATAGACAAAAAAAACAGCCGTAATTGGCTGTTTAGTGGGCAAGAGTCAAATATAAATTAGCCTTCTGATTCTTCAGCGAATTTCTTCTTATCCCAAGTAGAGATAAATGGGAAGTAAACTAAACCAGTAAGTACGAAGTTAACTACTTGTAGCAAAACTGCTTTGAAGTCTCCACCTGTAGATAGGTAACCACCGAATAGAACTGGTGTTGTCCAAGGTACTGCGATTCCTACTGGAGGAGTTACAAGACCTGTACTCATTGCAAAGAAAGTGACTATTGCTGCCAATAAAGGAGCAATGAAGAATGGGATGATCAGCATTGGGTTCATAACGATTGGAAGACCAAAGGTAATCGTTTCATTAATGTTGAATAGACCAGGACCCAATGACAAACGGCCTAAGTATTTGATTTGTTTTGATTTTGACAAGAAAGCCATGATAAATGCTAATGATAATGTAGCACCTGAACCACCCACGTAGATGAAGATATCGATGAATTGTTGAGTAACAACACGATAGGTTCCACTACCTGCTTGATACATAGCTAAGTTATCAAGAGCTGCTGCTTGCCAGATTGGTCCCATAACGGATCCAACAATGGATGCACCATGAATACCAACAGACCAGAACATTTGCACAAACATAACAGAGATTAATGTACCAGGCAATGATGTACCGATACCTGTTAATGGTGTTTGTAATACTGTGAAGATAAAGTTATTAACTGTAAGGTAATCGGTTTGCATGAAAATAAAGCGAATAATTACGAACAATGGGATGATTACTGCTGCAGGCACCAACGCTGTAAATGAGCGAGCGATTGATGGAGGCACGTTCTCAGGCATTGTGATAACGATTTTCTTTTCAATGATAAAGTTATAAATTTCAGCAACGACTACTGCTAAAATCATACCAGCAAATAGACCTTGAGCACCTAAGTCACCAGCGGAGAATCCACCATCAGCAGTTTGATGAAGAAGGATAAAGTAAGCTGAGACTGCAAGTGCGCCCGCAGGTAGAGGTTCTTTGCCATATGTTTTTGACAATGTGTAAGCAATACCGAAGACTGCAAATAGAGTAACTAGACCAGCTGTTGCAGGCCAGATTGCTCCCCAGTTCCACCAGCTCCAGCCAGCACCAAATGTTGCTGCCATGAAAGTTTGGTATGCAGGAATTGGAAGTTCAGCGATAATAATGAAAACGGATCCGACGATCATTAAAGGCATGGACAGTACCAAACCGTCACGTAGTGACATTAAGTATCTGTTTGCGGATAGCTTACCAGCGACCGGTAAGAATTTCTCTTCTAGAAATCGAATAAAAAATTGCATTCTATTAATTTCCCCTTTCAATCGAGATTCTGATGTAAAACGTTTGCCCAACCGTTTTAGCATCCATAGGTTATTTTTCCTATGAGTTGATTTTATCATATTTCATGTTGTTTGCAAGCCCTTTCACGCAAAAATTGTGCCATCCCACAAAAAAAGATACCTATCCAATAAAATTTGTAGGTATCTTTAAATTATATTCTTATTTTCGATGCATTTACCAAATTAACAATGTGATAACTCGATGTTCAACTCTTCAACTTTAGCTTTCACAGCTGGATCACAAAGGGTCACAAGCTCCTTCACACGTTGAATGTTATACGCGCTGGTACGATACAAAAGCGCATCTACATACGCAGGATGACACATAAGTTCAACTGAGTCTTCATCCTTATAGCGCTCAAGTAATTCCACAAGATGAGCTACACTGATCTTATCCTCATAGAACTCAGGTTCAAACAAGGTCCCATTGCTCACACCCCGAATATAGTCAATTTCGTACTCTTTGGCAAGACGTATGGTAGCCTCTTTGGTCAAAGGTAACATATGTGTATGATGGTGTCCATCAATATGTGTCGGCTTACGGCCAAACAGTTGGATGAAACGCTCCATCTGAGCCTTATACTCAGTATACACTTCCTCAATATCAACTTCACTCACACTCTGCAGCTTGTTAAGCTTTAAAAAGTACCCTTCCGCATCCGTAATCCCTTTTGGACTCGTCAACGATTTTCCGGCTGAAAGAACAAGATGAAGACCCACGCCAAGTGTTGGATTTTCTTCTGATAGCTTTGCAGCAAGTTCAATGGCAGGCATATTGACCATGGCTGTTGTGGAAGTCACAATTCCCTGTTGATGTCCTTCCATAATACCGTAAGTTACACCCGGTGTTAATCCAAAATCATCCGCATTTACAATTAATCTCATGACTTCTATTACTCCGTTTCTTTTACAAATTGAGGTAGATATTTCTTATGTGCCTCAAGCATCTCATCAAAAATAACCTTAGCCAATTTTTCGGAACGAACCAGCGGATTGATTGTCATGGCAAGAATCGCTAAATCACGATCGCCACTGACAGCCGCATCCGTTGCCACGATTTCAAATGACTTCATCTGTTGAACCAATCCTTCAACTGCAATCGGTAGACGTCCCATTGAAATCGGACGAGGTCCATCCTTGGTAATCACACTACTTACCTCAACCACAACATCATCTGGTAGTGATGAAATTGCACCCATATTGAGCGTATTGACTGGTTGAATATCCCGTGTATCATTATACATTGATGAAATCAGATTACATGCCGCATCACTATAGTAAGCACCGCCACGCTTTTCAAGCTGCTTAGGTTTTTCCTTTAGATTGACATCTTTGTAAAGTTCAAACAGCTCAGCTTCAACTCGTTTAACAACTTCACCGCGGGATTCACCTTTTTTCGAATCCTCAATCTGATGTGCCAGCATTTCATCATACTGGAAATAATAACGATGATAACCGCAAGGCATCACTTTGAGCGCACGCAATAACTCCGGACTCCAAGGTATATCCGTAATATTCTTCATATTGCTATCGCCTTTTCCTTCAATCATACGATTCATCAGATCTTCCGTTACATTTTTACCATCAAGATATAAATTTAGACCAAACACCATATGATTTAAACCTGCAAAATCAA
>DOKQ01000035.1 GCA_003510215.1 Erysipelotrichaceae bacterium | reverse complement strand
CTGTGTTTAAATATCCTGTTTTCACCCATATTATATCTCATTTTGAACTTATATCTACCCTTTTCCTTGTATAAAAAAGTCCCATATTACCTCTAAATACGGAACTTTGATTCAAAACGGAACTTTCAATCGAATTCAAGCCTTTATTCATTTCCCATACTATCTGATTATAAAAAACCCTTTAAAACAGTACTTACAACGAGAGTATTCATACTAAAAAAAAGGCACAAATCTTCACAGGGATATGCTTAATCTAGAAGTAAGACAAAATAAAACCTCCTGATAACAAGAGGTTTCTATCCATTACTATTTGGTGGAGCTGAAGGGGCTCGAACCCTCGACCCCAACGCTGCCAGCGTTGTGCTCTCCCAGCTGAGCTACAGCCCCAAAAGAAAGTAATACTGGCGCGCCCGACAGGAATCGAACCTGTAGCCTTTTGAATCGGAATCAAACGCGCTATCCGTTGCGCCACGGGCGCCTATAAACTAAAATGGTGGACACTAAGGGACTCGAACCCCTGACCCCCTGCACGTCAAGCAGGTGCTCTCCCAACTGAGCTAAGTGTCCATAACGCTTTTATATGTTAGCATAAATAGGTTAATATTTCAATCAAAACTAGAGTTTCAGGACAAAAATTGTCTGCCCAGGATTCAGAGTTTTCATTTTTCGATTAATTCTAGGATGCTGATATCGATTCACAAATGATTTCAGCCTTTGACCATGACGAAAACCATGGATGACTACTAACTCCAAAGTTCCCTTTGGAAGTCGATCCATGGTTCTATCTAATTCATCTTTTGCCTCGACTACCGTTAACTGATGTAAATCAATCGTCGAGCTGATCATGATTGAAAATCCTTTTTAGTGTCTCTTCATTTTGAGAACTTCCGCAGGCAATCATCACTTTATGCAAACGTTCGACCGTCAGGTCACTAACGACATGTTCAATCTTACACGCTTCATCTTCTGCCTGTTGTTCATCCAGCAATAAAACATTCATTAAAAATTCCTTGATAGTTCGATGGCGGTGATAGATTTCCTTCGCCATTTTTCGACCATCATCTGTCAAATAAATAAGCGAGTAACGTTCCTGTTCAATCATCCCACTTTCAACAAGACTTTTTAATGCACGATTCACACTTGGTTTTGCAACATGCAAATGCTCTGCTACATCAATTGACCGTACGCCACGTTCTTTTTTATCCAAAACATAGATTGCTTCAAGATAATCTTCAATCGAAGGCGTCAGTCGTTCATTACGATTTTCATCACTCATAGTATCACCTAACATTTCTCTTTCTTTATTGTATTACAATTGTTTGCATGAGCACAACCCGCACATGCAATTGATTCATCTTTCCTCTTCTTTTTAATCATAAAGTAAACCGTCGCAGCAATCCAAGTAAAGACTAAACCGCCAATAAGATAATCAACCATACATTCTCATCCTAACTGTAGCCATATGCCACCCTGATAGATTGCAAACGCCACAAACCATGCCACACCGGTTTGATACCCAACTGCAATCAACGTCCATTTCCAGGAATTCATTTCTCGTTTCATCGTAGCAAACGCAGCAATACAAGGCATATATAACAGAGTAAACGCCATAAATGCATACGCAGACAATGGAGTAAACACTTCTTTGAGAGGCCCAGTTAAAAGCTCTGGTGATTCAACGGCTGTCTCACCAACTCCATACAGGACACCTAATGTACCGACAACCGCTTCTTTTGCAATCAATCCAACAATTAGACTCATCGCGGCACGCCACTCACCAAAGCCAAGTGGAGCAAATATAGGTGCTATCGCCTGTCCTAATCGACCAAATATACTGTCTGCACTATCTTCTACTAGCGCAAACGCAAAATCATAACTTTGCAAAAACCAGATGACAACCATAGCAACAAGTATAATGGTACCCGCTTTGATGATAAACCCTTTGATACGATCCCACGTGTGCAACCACAGATTTTTAATGGTTGGCAAACGATATTCAGGAAGTTCCATAATGAAACTGCTCACTCTTCCTTTAGTTACAAAACGTTTTAAAATAATGCCTGAAATTACTGCCACAAAGATACCTAACAGATAAATGGAAAAAACAACCAGTGGTTGAGAATCTGTAAAGAAGGCTGCCGCAAACACAGCATAGACAGGAAATCTAGCACCACACGACATAAATGGAGTAATAATCATGGTGAGTCTGCGATCTCGCTCTGATTCAAGAGTGCGAGCCGCCATAAGCGCCGGAACGGTACAACCAAAACCCATAATCATAGGAATAAAAGAACGGCCAGACAATCCGAAACGACGTAACAGACGATCCATGATAAATGCGGCTCTTGCCATATATCCTGAATCTTCCAAAATGGATAGCATTAGAAAGAGAATGGAGATCTCCGGTAAAAAACTAAGTACTGAGCCAACTCCAGCTAAAATCCCATCCACAACCAAGCTATATAACCACTCAGATACCCCTACCGAAACCAAGAAGCCGGCAATACCCGAGATAACTACTTCCTCAATAAATATTTCAAAGTACTCCTTAAAAAATGACCCAACAGGTCCAAATGCCATAGAGAATACACCAAACATAATAAGTAAAAATATGGGGATAGCAAGATATTTATGGGTCAAAACAGAATCAATTTTATCTGAGGTTGTCTTTACCTCAGAAGTTTTCGTGTTTGATGTAATTTTATCTGTTATCGAAGTGATAAATGAATACTTCTCATCTGAAATAATCATATCTCGATCCATTAATCGTTTAGACACTTTCTCATCTACCCATTGATTTAACGAAGCCAAGGCCAACGGATCCATAGCATGACCCACGGTTGCAACGACACCGTCTTCCAAAAAGCGAATGGCATGAGTTCTCGAACAAGGTTCAATTGGTAACTTTCTTTCAATTTCACTGATAATTGATTCAACATCCGAATGATATACATCAGGTAAAATCACTTCTTTACCGACAGTTGCTTCAACCGCCTTCATCAGCTCGACAATACCCTTGCCCTTACTCGCAACAATTGGAACAACAGGAACATGCAATGCTTCTGATAGAGCAGCAATGTCTAGTGTAACTCCACGTGATTCAAGAACATCCATCATATTAAGTGCAATAACTACCGGCTTTTTCATTTCAATCAATTGTAAAGATAAAAAAAGGTTTCTTTGCAGATTCGATGCATCCACTATGTTCACAACAACATCAATCGCACCTTCCTCCACAAACTCCCTAGCAATTACTTCTTCAAGTGAATAAGTTGAAAAGGAATAAATCCCCGGTAAGTCTGTAACCTGAATTTGCTTTCCTTCATATTTCATTTTTCCGGTCTTCTTTTCAACCGTTACTCCTGGCCAGTTTCCAACATATTGGGTAGATCCCGTCAAATCATTAAATAAAGTTGTTTTTCCACTATTCGGGTTTCCAACTAAAGCGATATGTAAATCCATTCTACACCATCCTAACAACAACTTCTGCTGCTTCTGCTTTTCTTAAACTTAAATGATAGCCACGAATATATATTTCCATTGGATCACCCAGTGGTGCAAGTTTTCGAACTTCAATCTTGGTTCCTATGGTTACTCCCATATCAATAATGCGTTTGCGCAACATACTTTTTGTACCCAGACCTTCCACAATACATACTTGTCCAGGCTCAATATCCTTCAATGTCAACATCTTCGTCGTAGCCATAAGTTAATCTCCTTTAAATAAGTTAGTTATCAATAACATTATACTCGCCACATAGAAAAAGTCAATGAGAAATGTGAATGAATGCACAAAAAAACCCTGTTTAGCAGGGCCTCTGATTTACTTCTTTTTGATAAACGAGTGTGCCGAAATACTTAAAATCGCATATGTAAATGTGGCTGAAAGGCTTAGTGCGAAATAAGCCAATGCGCTGACCGTCGCCGAGAAATCACTTTGAAGAGATGCCTGAATCAAACCATACAAGTAATATAGATTGATAACAAAAGGCAAAATAAAACCGTATGAGTATTTCAACACTTTAATAAAGTGTTTTGCAAAAAAGATTAGCCAGAAATAGGCAAATCCGAATAGTACAGGGATAAACACCAAAATGATGTATTCCTGATATTCAAATAAAGCAGATATTAATCGTTGCATAAATTACCTCCTCAACTTCAAGAAAAATCCAACCAAAGCAGATACCAAGGTTTCTGTCTGCTCAAATATTGTGACATGTCCACAATCAACAATCAAGAGAAATTCACTATTTACGATACTTTTCGCAATAATTTGTGAGTATTTCACGGGTTTTAGAGTATCATCCTCACCACAAATCACAAGAGTTGGACACTTAACATTAACGAGCTCTTTGGTCATATTGGCATCTTTAACGAATGTATCAATCAGAAATTTTAATGAACTAAAATAAGATGCCGGCAACTGATTCATGGCTTTTGCACGAATAGCCATCGTATCATAAAACTTTTCCATGTAAGAAACACCATAGATGGACGTCGCCATTCCCCAGAAGAACACTTCCTTATCTTCAATATCGCACAGCTTCTTCCAATGATTCACAGTAGCTATCATCAATGCATCTGTTTCACTCACAGAATTAATGACAGCCATCCCAGCCACCCGATCCGGATAGAGTGATGCAAGCTTTATTGAAATTTCGCCACCATAACTTGTTCCAATCAAATAAGCCGATGAAATCTGTAAAGTATCCATAATATGAATGACATCCTTAGCATGCATTTCAAAACTATATACGGAAGTCAGTGGATTCGATTTTAGCTGTCCCACAAAATCGTGACAAACAACCCGGAAACCTAGTTTCTCAAATGGTTTTTTAATATCATTCCAACTGCTCACGGAAGCCATCACACCATTCAAAAACATAACCGTAGTATCACTGTTGACATTCCCACTTACTTCAACATACATATCTAAGCCAAATTGATTTTTAATAATCATGA
>DOKQ01000024.1 GCA_003510215.1 Erysipelotrichaceae bacterium | reverse complement strand
TCGAGAATGTACGACTTGTATTTCGCAATCTGTGCTTTATATGAAGACAGGGATTGCTGATGAGCATCAATGATCTCATAAAACGACTGATAATCCTCAATTACTTCATCGAGCATACGGTCGACTTCAATGCAGGAATATCCTTTAAACTCAATATTAAACTCTTTATTTGAGATTGATGCAGCAGAATGTTTGATAGATCGACTCATGTTTCTCACCTCGCAGATACATTTTCGCAAATATCCCGATCATTTGCAAGTCTAAAACGAAAACAACAAGTATAGTCAAACGAAGTGAAATCCGTTATAATACTAAAAGGTGATAAAATGATCGGTTATCCAACGAAGAAAAATCCTTCCTCCAAGGCTATCAAACAGACAACCTCTAAGCGGGGCATGAGCCTTGAAGAGGATTTAAACATGACCAATCAGTATTACCGTGCGATGGATCGCGCCGTGATCCATAAAAAACCTACACCGGTGCAGGTTGTCTCTGTCGATTACCCCATGCGCTCGAAAGCTCGAATTACCGAAGCTTACTACCGAACCCCTTCGACCACCGATTATAACGGCGTCTATCGGGGAAGAGCCATTGACTTTGAAGCGAAGGATAATCAGCTAAAAAGCAATTTCCCGCTTTCTAAGATCCACAGTCACCAGCTTGCCCATTTGCAGCAAGTCGCAAAACACGGAGCTATCGCCTTTGTGATTGTACGATTCACGACCTTGGATGAGTCCTATCTGATTTTTATCGATCAGCTGATGGGGTTTATTCAAAGTCATACCCGAAAGTCCATTCCCTATGCTTGGTTCAGTGAGTTTGCCCATCGGATTGACAGTGGTTATACACCTCCACTCGACTATCTGAAGGTACTCGATATCTGCTGTTTTAAAGGAGAGATGTAACATGACAAATACGTCAAAGCAAACGAAAACAAAAAAAGTGAAAGTTAAGAAGCAAAAACGACATATACCGACAACGATCCTAAGTCTAATCGTCGGATTTTTAGTCATCTTTGGACTATCCGGATCAGCTTCAGCTACCCTATTATTTAAAGATATTATTGATGACGCCCCTACGCTGAATGTCAATGACTTTATCAGCCCGGATTCCACCAAGATTTATGATCGTGATGGTGAGCTAATTGCTGATATCGGCTTGCATCTGCGGGAAAACATCACATATGATCAGCTTCCTCAATCGCTGGTCGATGCCTTTGTATCCATTGAGGACTCCCGCTACTTTGAACATAATGGGTTTGATTTACCACGATTTATCAAAGCATTCTACGAAAACATTAAAGCCAATGATTTTGGTCAGGGTGGTTCTACCTTTACCATGCAGCTAGTCAAAAACACCTACTTCGTCATTGAAGGCAGTGGTGGCTTTAAAGACGGAATCGATCGTAAAGTGCAGGAAATCTCACTGGCAATTGAACTTGAGAAACAACTTGGAAAAAAGCGCATTCTCGAATTATATCTGAATATGGTGAATTTTGGTGTTCCAAACTCCCTGGGTATAAGCAATGCGGCTGAGTATTATTTCGGAAAATCCGTTGAAGAACTTACCATTGGCGAGTCAGCCTATTTAGCTGGTGTCATCAATGCGCCAACCCCTAATAATGCTTACCGGAATATTGATCAAGCAACCAAACGTCGCAATGTCGTTTTGGATCTAATGTTACGCCATGGGTATATAAGTAAAGAAGAAAATGAGCTGGCCAAATCAGTTCGACTTGAGAATCTGCTCGTGGGACCAAGCACAAGTTTTGGTCCGGCACGACCTTATCAGGCCTACGTGGATGCAGTGATCGTCGAAGTCATTGAACTAACGGGTAAAGATCCTTACACGACTCCAATGAATATCTATACTCACATGAGCAAAAATATGCAGGAGAATATGGATAAGATTCAATCCGGTGAAGCAGGCATCAACTTTGGTCATGACCTGATGCAAATTGGCGCAATCACAGTGGACCACTCCACAGGACAAATCGTCGCGATGGCCGGTGGTCGAAACTATGAAGGTGAGCGCATGCTCAACCGTGCCATTAAAATGAACAATCAGTTTGGTTCGACCGTAAAACCGATGTTATCCTATGCCCTAGCCTTTGAATATCTTGGTTATTCAACAGAGCATATCCTAAAAGATGAACCAATCACCTACCGTGGAACCAACTTGATTATCCGAAATGCGGACCGTCGCTACCGCGGTGAAATTGATATTAAAACCGCCATTGGTTACTCCTATAACATTCCAGCAATCAACACGTTGCAGGATGCCGTAGATGCCCTTGGCCGTGCGAAAGTCATTGAGTATTTGAATAGCATTGGCTTTACCCGCGTCAATTCAAGCAATTTTGACATTGGATATGCCATCGGTGGCTCTACCTTTACCGGATCACCTATGGATCTGGCAGGTGGATATACGGCGATATTCAATGGTGGTGTATACATTCAACCTCATACCATTGCCCGCATTGAGTATCGTGATGGAAGCGACCCTGTAGTGCCAAATTATGCTTCCGTTCGCGCATTATCCGCTGAAGCTGCTTATCTGTCACTTTCCATGATGCAAAATGCGGTTAGCGGACCTTTCTCAAACTTCATGCAAATCCTGAAGAAACCTTATCCTGTGTATGGTAAAACAGGTACCACCGATTATGGTAATACTCAAGTGAGTGCCGGTATCCCGGAAGGTGCTGGTAAAGAGTATTGGCTGGTAGCCGGAAACAGTAAATATGTCAACACTGTCTGGTTAGGCTTCGATGAAGTGGTCGCCGGTGAGGGAACATATCTAACCAGTGCCATTCAACGGATTAACCTTCATGGCAACGTTATGAAGAAAATCATTGATGGTAATGAACTTGATGGTGACAGCTTCAGAGCTGTACCCAAACCAAATGGCGTTGTGGATATCACCCACGTTCGTGGTGTCTTCCCTTATGCCCGTCCGCTTGCAAATATGAACTCTGATTTAATTGTTACAGGTCGAATCAAACGGGAATTTGCTTCCCTTGAAAACCTGACTGTAGAACCACTGGAAAATTTGGGTAGCTTTACCTACAAGTATACCGGTGGAATTAATAACAAGCAGTTGGCTGTAACCTTTGCGCCATATCCTGACCTTGAGATGTTAACAGTGGCTGATAGTACCTATGAGATTGATTTTAGAGCTGGTAGCAATACCGTTAGAACCACGGGAACCCGATACTATCATCCTTCCTGGGTGTTTGGACCGGTGCGTTATGTAGTCGCTGTACGGGTAGACGATCAGGAAATCCTCTATGGTCAAAGTGAAGCTACAGACTTCTCAGTCAACTTCTCTGTACCTAGTGGCGATTCCACTGTCCGCATATGTGGTTTTTACGCCTATAGCAATGATATGACCCAACGCAGCAACGAAATCTGCGAAACGGTTAAAGGCGATGATTCAACACTGAGTATTGGCACCTTTACAGGGGAAGTCCTCAAAAAATTCACGGACTGGATAACATCAAACAATTTTAAAATTCCAACCGTGATACTAGAAGCACCAACTCAGGCAGCTCAAATTGGACTTATTAAATCCATTAGTCCAGCTATTGACAATAAAACGATGAAAATCTCCGAATTGAAAAACACGACCTTTGAAGTTAAAGTTCACGATCAGATCATTGATCTTGCACCTCTTCTCAATAAAACAAAGGAGTTTGTGGCTAATTGGGGAAATCAGAACAAGCTTGTGAATATTACCTACTCCCCTGCCAACAGCACAAGCAGCTGGGTAGTGGAACAGGTACTGATTAACAATCAGCCAGCCACAAGTCTACAATTATCCATCAACCGCAACGTAACTGTGGTACTGAAAGAACCCGTACCCGTAACACCAAATCCATAGAAAAATGCTCCCCACGGAGCATTTTTTTACACTGATATCTGATTGGATTCTTTATAGTATCTGCAAAAGTTTTGAAACGGACACTGATCACACATTGGGTTACGAGCTTTGCAATGATATCTTCCAAAGAAAATCATTAAGTGATGCGCCCGATTCCATCGGCTTCTTGGCAGTTTGCGACGCAATTTTTCTTCCACCTTCTCGACACTATCTGTTGGCTTGGCTAGTCGCAGACGCTTGCTTACCCGGTCCACATGAGTATCCACCGCAATGGCAGGAACATCATACCACACGGAGAGGACCACATTGGCCGTCTTACGGCCCACACCTGGCAATAGGACTAACTCCTTGCGTGTATCGGGAATCTGCCCCTGATGATCGTTAACCACCTTTACAGCCATTTCCTTAAGCATCCGAGCCTTGTTTCGATATAAACCAATATTTTTAATGCACTCCTCAATATCTTTGATCTCCGCTTGAGCCATAGCTTCAATTGTTGGAAACTTCTCAAAAAGCTTTGGAGTGATTTTATTCACCGAGACATCCGTTGCTTGGGCTGAAAGAACAACCGCGCTGATCAGTTCATAGACGTTACGATGGACAAGTTCACACTCTGCATGAGGAAACATGACTTCAAGATGATCAAGAATTTCATTCGGTGTCATGACGATCTCCTGATTCCAGTTGCTCTACAGTGATATTTTTAGCTTTCCAACTGGAAAGAATACGGGAAATGTAGGCCATGGAAACTTTTTTAGCAATCGTCGCCTCACGCAGTGCATAAATAATTAATTGATCGGAATGTGTCCGACTATGCTCACTCAGTTTTTCCATTTCGTTTCGAGTCAATGGTCTGCCAAACTCCTGCTCGAACACATCAAATAAATCGGACGAGATGATCATCGGTGTACGCTGCACAGACTCATAAAGCCCATCCATGCGGAATTCCACTTTTTTATTTGCGGTTGCAACGCTCACGTACCCTTTGGCTACAAGCGACCCAAGCAGTTGATCGGTTTCCTGTTTCTTCAGATGTAAAGCACTTGAAAGTGTATCCAAGTTAATTTCCTTGGAGAACTCCTGCATAAAATCCAACATTAACAGCATCATCCCTTCACTCAACGTAACATCCAGTGAAGGCAAATGATGTAAAATCCAGTTTCGACGTGAAATAAAGCTATCTTTCCACCACATTAACGAATCCCCTTTCGAAAGTTGAGTACAACCGTTCCATCAAACTCCACAAATATCAGATGTGTCAGCGTATCAAGGACAAAGACTGGCTTTAACGCATAGCCATACGTCAGATCCTCTTCACTTAACTGATACTCATTCAGTAAACTTCGAAGTGTTTCATGGATACCCGGAACCTCTGTACTTTCAATTAAAAACCCTTCCGTATCCACAAAATAGAGCCGTTCCCTACTCATTGAGTACAACACGTAAACTACCTGATGATAACTATGGCGAGCAAGTAACTCAGCATCATCCAACTGATATCTGGATTTCACCACATTCACGATTGCCCGATCCTCTTTTTCCAGAAGACGAGCCGGTCCACTGATGAAAAAAGAAGCCAGTAAAACCAAAATGAACCCAAGCAGGATCATGAGTGAAAAAGTAAAAAGCATCGATGGCAAACGTTGTTTCATTGGCTTCACCTCGTTTTATGATTATATCAAATTTCGTGCTTGGTTGCTACTGTTAACGTGATTGCGTAAACCGATGTTTCATGATAAAATGGCTATGCTAAAGGAGTGAAGATATGTTACATCGACGGATTTTACTCATCGCACCTATCGTGATTGTCCTGATCGCAACAGCGATGTTTTTATATAATCTTTTCGCTCCCGCCCCTGCTCCCATCGTCTTAATTGACTATGCCAGAAGTGTTTCCATCCCTTATGATCAGGCAGAGGATTTTTTAAAAACCCGTGAAGGTGTTCAATATCTTTGGTTCTGTGATGCATCTGTTGACTGCCTCTTCGTCAACGATAATGCCCTGCGACCCATCGCGCTCGAATCTCGCACCAGTGACTTTGTGGAGTTTGTGTTTGTGGATATGTCCAATCTGAAACGATCGGTGACACCGAGCCGTCTGAACAACCAATGGGGCTTTTCCAACTATCCGGCCTTTGTTTCCCTTCAATATGTTGAAAATGAGAAGGAAATTTTATCCGTTCTGCAATGGGAATATCACAATCCCATCGGTCTTGATAATTTACGGGAATGGATGAAGGAAAACAGTATCTACCAAGGTGTAAACTAAAACCAGCCTAGACTGGTTTTTTTGTGCTTTCTTTTAGCTGATCTATGATTTTATATACCCATTGCGCACTGCGTTTGCTCGCTAAAGGCAGATATTCCTCAAAAGAAAGATGATTATCATCACGCAAGGTAATATCACTTAAAGATCGAATCACGACAAAGGGAATCTGATAGATGGTCGCTACCTGAGCAATTGCTGCAGCCTCCATCTCACAGCACATCGCTGTTGGAAAATCCTTCAGTATCGCTTCCACCTGCTGCTTTGATGCGATAAACTGATCGCCGGAGACCATTGGTCCGACCCAAACCTTAAAGGCTTCTTCACCTTCACCCAGAGCTTGCTCGACGATGCTCACAAAACGTGGATCACTATTATAGGCAAAGCGGTCACTATCAAATCCTTTGGCGATTCCAAAAGCGGTTAAATCCGCATCATGATGAGCAACTCTTGTCGAAACAACCACATCCAGTACCTTTTGATCTTTAAGCAAGCCACCGGCTGTTCCGATATTGATGATGCCATCCACATCAAAATGCTCAAGTAAAATCGTAGTGGTTGTGGCTGCTGCCACCTTGGCTACGCCACTGAGTGCGATGACTACGTCTGTCTGACTTAACTTTCCAACCACAAAGGTATGATTGGATATCACCCTGGTATTATTTTCTGTAGATAATGCAAGCAACGCATCCACTTCGGGTTGCATAGCACCAATAATTGCAATCATATTATCGCTCCATTTCTTTTCTGGCCACACATAGATACTTCTCATCCTGATCTTTCTCACTCAATCCGTTAAAAATATCAACCTCAAACCCTATTCTCTTACATAGTCTGATAACTTCATCCACCGAAAACAATGTCTGAATGTGACTTTCAATGTCCGGAAATGACTGATTGTAAAGTGCAATCGTATGGATCAGTTGATCTTGCTCATATTCGATTCGCCAATGATAAGGCAAATCATCGATGACTCCCTCTTCCTCAAACGCTTCCGCAAATCCCTCAGCGAAGCTTTTCTTATACAAATCAAAAATAAAGATACCCCCGTCATTCAGATGTCTTTTCACACAGGTAAAGGTCTGATGCAACTGATCGATATTTTCCAGATAATGAAGACTATCGACCGCACAGATCACCATGTCCACCGTTGTCTTCAAGTCAAAATCCCTCATATCACCCAGCCTAAAGTCGATTTGGTGATGTGAATCCTTACTTTTTGCCACTTCAAGCATAGCTTCACTTAAATCAAGTCCAATCACTGAAAATCCTTGCTGTGACAAACGAAGACTAAGTTCACCGCTTCCACAGGCCAAATCGAGAATTTTCATGTTTGGATACGTAAAGGGCTGAACAAAGGACATCCAATCCTCAAACCCCTGTGCATCTCCCATCAGTTGATCATACATGTGAGCTAGTGAAGAATAGTTTACTTTTGTTTGCATGCGTCTGCCCAAAGACGTTCCAGCTGATATACACTGCGCTCTTCCGTCTGAAAAATATGAGCTACCACATCGCCACAATCCACAAGGATCCAGCGGCTTTCCTTACCGCCTTCAATCCGATAAATCGTGTAGCCTGCCTTTTTCACAGATTCCTCAATCTGATCCACAATCGCAGCCACCTGACGAATACTTGGTGCATCCGCAATAAGATAGGCATCCACAATGTAGCCCTGGTTTTCGAAGTCACAGACCGTCAGGTTTGCCCCCTTCTTTTCTTCAATCGCCGCGATGATTACCTCTTTAAGTGTCATTTTTCCTCCTGTTGTACATATTTGCGCTGTTCTTTTTTAACGATACGGAACAGTTGATCCAAATCTGCGAATGCCAATGCTAAAAGATGACTTGTATCATACGGTCGTGTCGGTTCGATTTTATCGGACACATACACGATTTTTGCATAGTTATGCTGACTTAGTCCCTGAACATGATGTTCAATCGCTTTCAATATTTTCTTATCATAGATTCCATAATAGTGATTCATAAATCCTTTAGCCACAAAAGCGTGCCAAATAGGTTTTGGTAAACTCAGCTGATTTATAGCAAAGCGACGCATATATGCTTCTAAAATCGCTGGATGCCATTCCTTTGACACATCGTGATAACATGCAGCCACCGTGACTGCGTGAACATTCAACCGCTTTTTCTGAGCGATTTTAGCTGCTAAATCAGTGACTGAATTGACATGATGCAAGCGTTTTGGTTTAATGTGGGTTTTCAAAATTGACTGATCATACAGATGATGCATGATAAAATACTGACCGACTGCTTTCGGAAATTGAAATCCGCTGCCTTGACGAATGTCACTTGAGCTAATATCTACTCGTTTACCCTTAAGCCATATCATCCGAAGATTTGCTTCAACTTTAAATTCATCCACTCCACTTCGGGGATATACCAAAAAAATGACCTGTTTGGATAACTCATTAATTTGTTTCCATTTAGAAAGTTGCGCCGCCTGATCATCCCCAATCAGAAAATAAAACTGAGTGTGTGGGTGTTTGCGTTTAAGATAGCTGACCGTATCAACTGTATAGGAAGGTGTTGGAAGTTTTTGCTCCACCGTACAGACACTCATCTTTCGAAAAGGGGCAATGGCCCGCTGTACCATGGTGACCCGATGCTCAAAACTGGCATGATGTGCCTGCTTTAACGGAGCATCCTTTGCCACCACAAACCATAAACGACTTCCTGCAAGTTCTTTTAAAGCCACCTTAGCCATATGTAAATGGCCGTTGTGAATGGGATCAAAGGAGCCACCAAACAAAATGACTGGTCGGCTCATGGGAGTGAAATCTTGTTTTCCTTGCTCTTTTTATAGAACACAAGCGTTTTCCCAATCAGTTGAACAACCTCACTTTTTGTGGCACTGGCAAGATCAAGAGCTACCTGCTGTACAGGATCCGGGCAACTCTTAAGAATGGAAACCTTGACAAGTTCATGAGCCAGAAGTGACTGATTTAAGGATGCAATCACATTGGGACTGATACCATCCTTTCCTACTTGCACATAGGCAGGTAGTGGATTCGCCATTGAGCGAAGAAAACTTTTTTGCTTACTTGTTAACATTAAATAACCGCCTTTCGGGTGTAGAGGTCGCAAGATTCAATTGCGTCACTCTCTAGTGAATCAATTTCACCGCTGATGGTCACAAATCCAACATATGGTAGTAAAATATCCATTTTATCATGAGTGAGCTTATGGGTGCGATGAATCAGTTTTTCTTCAACGTTCACATAAGGTACTTTGTTTTGAGTATGTGCGTTCCAGTAAGTTTGCGCATTGGCACCTTTGGTACGATGCACTTCAACTCCCTCAGGGAAATAGCACACGGCTGTCGCCTTCTTGGCACCGATCAGATGAATCATCGCCGTTTGACCAATGACAAGGGTCTGATCTTCACTCAGCTGATAGACGACTGGACGTATCGGATGTTTTGGTTGCAATAGTTTAACCTGCTCCTTGGAAATGGCATGCAAAAAGGTGGAACGCATCTCTATACCCGGTGTATCATAAATGGTAAACCCACGCTCATAAATTGGCACAAGATCAAGGGTTGTACCCGGAAACTGTGATACTGTCAAAGGATCCCGGGATGGGAAGAGCGCATTGAGCAAGGTTGATTTTCCTGCATTAGCTACCCCAAAGACAACCACATCACGATTATTTCTGAAAATATTGATAGCTTTAAACACCTGGTCAGCCCCATCTTTACCATAATCCGAGACCACCACATACCCTTTAGGCACCACATTAGCATCCCTTACACGCTGCTGAAGCATAGTCAGTATCTTGGTATCACTGAGTGTGACCGGAAGCAGTTCACGTTTGGTAGCAATCACAATGATATCCTTATCCGGTAAATGGCGATGCAATCCATCAATCATGCTTTCTTCCAAATGGAATAAATCAATGACCCATAAAAAGAGAGCATCCATCGAATGAAGTTTTGATAAAAGCGGCTCCATCGCCACGGTCCGTCCAATAATGGAAGAGGTATCTCCATAATGACGCAAGCGAAAACACCGCTGACACAGTGTTGCCTCTTCTTTCGGTGTATATCCTTCGTATGCCGGATCTTCACTTTGCAGTGCTAACCCGCATCCTACGCAATGGTTTAATTGACTCATAAAAGCCACCCTTTCTTTCTAAACTGAGCGATGACCCATCGCTCCAACACTCGCGAAAAGCGAGAATACATGATGTCCCGCTTCGAAATCGGTTCAACATAAATACTGAAATAACCGCGAATCTTCCCCCCCGCAATATCTGTAAACAGCTGATCACCAATCACGGCTACAGAACTTTGATTTAGATGTTTACTCTTGACAATACGACGATAGTGGCGGCTAAATGGTTTGGCCGCAAAACCAATCCCATGACAATC
>DOKQ01000020.1 GCA_003510215.1 Erysipelotrichaceae bacterium | reverse complement strand
AGGTTTCGAAGTATACACCGCACGAATAAGAATATTTTTAGGAGAATGGGATAAATCAAACATTTCCAACTGATCCACTTTGTATCCCTGAGCGCCCAGTAAGGCACATCGTACATTATCGGTGAGCAACGCACTGACTCTCTCTTTACTTAATCCATAGTTTCCAATCAGTGGCACTTTGGAAAAGTTTCCATGATGTAACAGTTCCTTGTGACAGCATGGAACAGCCATGATAACTTTTGCCTTCGATTTGATGGCCTGATACAGTGCATAATCCGTTGCAGTGTTACATGCATGTAAACTTATCATGATATCTACCGGCCGATTCTGATTGTATGCGGCGATATCACCGATTTCAAAATGAAGCTGATCATAGCCAAACTGTCTGGCCGTCTGATTGCAAAAGTCGATGACATCCGCTTTTAAATCCAGCCCCACCATTTCAACAGGTATATGTTTAATCTGCGTAAAATACTCATAAACGATAAAGGTCAAATAGGATTTTCCACAACCGAAATCCACAATTCGCAGAGGTGGTGTCAGATGTTCATCGATGACATCCTCAATCATTTCCAGAAAACGGTTGATTTGTTTATACTTATCTCTTTTGGTAGGAAATACATTTCCTTCCGCATCCATAATATTCAGTGCGACCATAGCCTTCGATTGAAAATTCTCTGGAATCACATAGGTTTTCTTGCGATTATGCGAAAAAGCTTTTAATGGGGTTGGAAGAGGTTTTGTACTTGAAAAGACCTTCCCTTTTTTACTCACACGAATGGATGACTGCTCCGTTGAAGTAAACACGGTAACATGTTTGAACATTTCCGTGAATGGCTCAATGATTGCTAACAGTTCTTCCTGCTCGAAGTTATGATGAAAGACTTGAGTTTTGGTATATTCTGCTTTCTGATAGTACTTTCTGCCATCATCAATCCACTTGATTTCCACTCTGACAACCTCTTGATTTTTGTTTGAAGAGGAAAAAAGAATGCGTAGTGGCTGATTCATTAAGATCGGTTTTAGGGTTTCAAACATACGATTACCTCAATCATTCTACTCACTATTATAGCATTTTAGAGGCTAATATAGCGAATAACCTATTGTTTTTCGGACAAAATGTCATGGTCAAGCCATCCGTAAATTTGATACAATATCATCGAGGTGAAACAGATGACACAAACTGATGTACGTACACTTATCCAATCTCTCCTCGATATCATTGAAGATACACTCATGGAAGATATTTCAGTGGAAAAACTGATCGCTTCTTCCTATCTGTCACGAAGTCAATGCTACGCCCTTTTCACTGCGACCACCGGATATTCCATAAAGGAGTACATTCGCAAGCGCAGACTCAGTCATATCGCATATACGCTGATTCCAAGTCACAAAAATGCACTAACACTGAGTGAACATGCACAATATGGACATAGCGAATCTTTTCTTCGGGCTTTTAAACGGACCTTCTCCATGACTTTGAGCGAGTATCGCCAGTCTTCAATACCTTTCGAACTGTTTCCACCCTGTAAGTTGCATTTATATCATTATAAATTAGGAGGTGCACGTATGCAATTCGACCAAACCCAACTTCAAGCTCATTGGCGTCAGGGAGCAACCATTCTAGACATAGATATCGATCGTTTCATGGCAATCAATGATACCTATGGTAAAGCCGCAGGTGATGCTGTTATTGCTACCCTATTTCATCGATTACAGAAGATGCAAGGTCATGATGGCGTTTTCCGTGTCGGCGGTGATGAGTTCGCCATGATTGTTTCCAAGCCAGCTGTAAACATCGAAGAACTTTGCTCACAGATACTCAATCTCGCCTGCGAGCCCATCAGCTATCAGGACACAAACATTGATATCACGGTCTCCATTGGGATTGCGAAGGGGACATATGAACCTACGATCTCAATCGCTCAGGATGCCATGCTTGAAGCGAAAAAAGCAGGTCGCAATCTGGTTAGATAACGCATAATACAAAAACATCCCCTCAACGGGGGGTGTTTTTTTGTTAGTCATTTTGCCATCTGGATTTTGAATTTGATAAGTTCGCCGCGATTTCTTTGACTTGCTCGAAATTATTGACAAGCATCTGATTGACAAAGATTTCCAGTATGTACATGGTCGACTGGGTAAAAAGCAGCGTATTGAGTTCCAGGATGCCGGCAGACGTCATAATTTGCAACGTTTCATTCGTTAACTGACTTAACCGGCGATCCACTTTTCCACAAATGGCTAACGATGGTATGGAAAACTCATTTAGCCACTTGGCAGTATCCAGAATACCCGGGTTTCTTCCTGTATGCGAAATCAGAATCGCAAATGTATTCTTCTTTTTCTTTTTATTATAAGCCACATGCATCCAATGGGTTGTATCATAAGCAATGGCATGAACACCCACTTCTTCGAAACGATGAGCATACATCTGTGCAATATGGTAGTTGATTCCATTGCCATAAATCTCAATGTGATCGGCTGAGCGCATATGGTGCAGACAGCGGACAATCGTATTTCGATCCAGCACACTACGGGTATAATCCATTGATTTGCTTACTAGCATCGGTAAGGCATGAATGATATCATCGATGGAAGAGGATCCATTGAATGGTTCAGTTTTCAGATTTTCGTTCAGTTTCATCAGTTCCGGATATTCCGAAATATACAGTGTCTTAAACTCACTGTATCCGGAGGTGCCAATCTTTTTACACAGTCGGATAATCGTCGCGGCTGATGTATATGAGCTTGCGGCTAAATCATGTATACTCATCTTTAGTAACGCTCTTGGTTTCTCAAGAATATAGTCTACGACCGCCTGTTCCTGGACTGTTAAGTTAGGGGTTTCTTTTAATCGATCAACTATCATAGCTTCACCACGCACTTTCATTTAGTTCACCTCTATTCTATCAAATTTTCTGAAAGAAAAAAGGTCGGAAGACACAAGTTCTTCGACCTTTCGCATTTTGCGCTTATTTCTTGTGATAAACGACGCCTTCAGCCTCAAGTTTTGCCACTACATCTTTGAATTGAGGTAAGTAGTCTTTATTAGCCACTAACATTTCATTCAATAAATCTTTAGCTACTTTACCGCTGTTAATGATTGGGTTGATGGTAAAGGATTGAAGTGCTGTACCATAGTCCCCACTGACAGCCGCATCAATAACCACTTCTTCCATTGCTTTTTGAACTTGAAGAATACCACGGGTGCTCGCTGGGAATGCTCC
>DOKQ01000018.1 GCA_003510215.1 Erysipelotrichaceae bacterium | reverse complement strand
GTATTTGTCGTGGATCCTCAAGGGAAAATTCGCACGATTCTTTACTATCCATTATCCATGGGACGCAACTTTGATGAAATCAAGCGGATCATTCTAGCTCTTCAAAAGGCAGATAAGGATCATGTGGCTACACCTGCCGACTGGCGTCCAGGTGATGATGTCATCGTTCCAACAGCGGGTTCATGTGGTACTGCGAAAGAACGCATGGAAGATACTAGTGGAGATATCTATTGTCTTGATTGGTTTATGTGTTTCAAAAAAGAATCCAAATAGTAAATATATCATAAATTATGGATCAATAAGGTGCGTGAATACGCACCTTTACTATAAAAAGGATTGACAACATTGGGTAAAACCATCTAAAGTTATTAAAAGAGGGTGAATGATATGAAAAAATTTATCGTGATATGTTTGAGCACATTATTTGTGCTAAGTGGATGTACACCATCCAATGAGAATGTGTTAAAGGTTGGTATGGAACTGGCTTATCCACCATTTGAAACAACAGATAACCAGGGAAATCCCATGGGAGTCAGCGTGGAAATCGCTAAAGCCTTTGGGGAGTATATTGGCAAAGAAGTTGTGATTGAAAATATCAACTGGACGGGATTGATACCAGCGCTACAGACTGATAAAGTTGACATGGTTATCTCATCGATGACGATTACTGAGACACGTCGGGAAAGTGTGGACTTTTCCAATCCATATGCAAAAGCCTATCTTGCTTTTCTGGTTTACAAAGATAGTCCAGTAGAAACTTCAAAAGATCTGAATGATTCTGCCCGTACCATTGCCGTAAAGACGGGGAGTACAGGGGACACCTATGTAACAACTAACTTTCCATTGGCTTCCGTACTGCGGCTGGATGATGAAAGTGCTGCAATTGCTGAGGTAATCAATGGTCGGGCAGATGCATTCATCTATGATCAGCTGACTATCGTCCGTAACTATCAGGCAAACAGTGCCACAACTCGAGCCTTATTTATTGAAAACCAGCAAGTCGAAGGATGGGGAGCCGCATTTAAAAAGGGAAGTGATCTGACATCACAGTTCAATGAGTTTTTGGCAGACTTTATTGCAAAAAAAGGGTTTGAAGCCATCGTTGAGCAGTTCTTAAAAGAAGAAAAAGAAATGTTTGATCAGCTTGGATTTACGTTCTTCTTTGACTGATGAGCGCTAAAAAAATCTTATCATGGCTTTTAGTAGCCATTGCGCTGTTCCTGTTCTTCGGATTATCTGCGCAGAAAGCGGCAGTCAACTTTGACTTTACCCGATTAATCGATTATCGAGTGCGATTTTATCAGGGATTTATAATGACAATTCAAATCAGTGTTTTTGCGATGGTTTTATCACTTCTTATCGGATCCATCATTGCCATAGCCAGACGAAGCAACTGGTTTTTCTTCAAGGATTTGTCCAGTGCCTATGTTGAAATCATCCGTGGAACACCACTTCTGGTACAGATTATCTTCTTTTACTATATTATTGGAACCGCTTGGGGAGTAAGTAATCGCATCGTTGCGGGTGTCATGATTCTCTCCATTTTTGAAGCTGCATATATCAGTGAAATCATTCGGGGAGGAATCAACTCGATCGAAAGTAAGCAAAATGAAATTGCCAAAGCCATTGGATTAAACCGCTGGCAGACCATTCGTCTCATTATCATTCCGCAGCTTATTGTTCGGATCATCCCGGCCATCGCAGGTCAGTTTGCCAGTGTGATTAAAGACTCATCTCTTTTATCAACCATTGCCATCATTGAACTTATGCAGGTAACCAAGGAGATAACCGCAACTAATTACGCCACCTATTTTACCAGTTATTTAGTTTTGGCTGTTCTTTACTTGATGCTAACATTCCCGATTTCCATGTTGTCGCGTTATCTTGAAAGGAAGAATCAATATGAAACTTGAAATATTGGATTTAAGCAAGCATTTTGATTCACAAGTCGTCCTTGAAAATGTATCGGGAGTTTATGAGTTTTCTTCATTGGCCATTATTGGTCCCAGTGGCAAAGGAAAGTCAACCTTATTACGGATATTGGGAGGACTACTCCCTGCGACCTCAGGTAGCTTTGCGATTGATGGCGAGTGGGTCGATGCCAAATCCGAAAAACAACTCCGGGAATATCGTAAGAAAATTGGATTTGTGTTTCAAAGTCAGGGATTGTTTCCTCACCTTTCAGCACTTAAAAATATTACATTGCCTTTGGTACAAACCTTTCGTATGAGTGAAAAGGATGCCAACGAAAAGGCAGAAGTTCTCTTGAAGCGTTTTGGTCTGTTTGAGGAGCGGCATAAAGTACCTGCTCAGCTTTCTGGAGGCCAGCAGCAGCGAATTGCCATTATTCGAGCGGTAGCCATTGAGCCAACATTACTTTTGCTCGATGAGCCAACCAGTGCCCTAGATCCTGAGTTGTCTGCCGAGGTGCTCCTAATGCTTAAAGAGCTAATAGATGCTAAAATGCAGGTTATCATTGTTACTCACCACCTGCCGTTTGCGAAAGCTGCTTGTGAACATGTGATGTATGTGGATGATCAGCATATTGCAGAGTATGGTATAACTCATGAGGTTCTTCAGCACCCAACTCATCCGAATCTTCAGCGATTTTTAAGCAAAATATTAGATATATAAATAGAAAGCAACGGAGAAAATCTGTTGCTTTCTTGATACGATTTCACACACATTTCGTGTGTAAGCGTTGTCATTTTAGAAATATATGCTATAATACAGGTGAAGAGATGATTCGAAGTAGTTAGAATACGACTGAATGGATTGGATTTTAATGTTTGGTTTTGTTTCTTCGTGTTAAGATTAGAGTTAAGAATTCTTGCATCCCATACTAAATTTACATATTTGATTAAGATATTGTTTAGCATTGGTAGTTGGAATCATCTCTTCACTTGATTCTTTTTTTTTGTCTTTTTTTCCATTTGTATGGAAAATAATGTAGAATAGAGTCAATGATATGGAGGAGAATACAATGAAGTACGAAATAATCGGAACACCTTTACCTGCAGTCGTCTGCACCCTGGATGCAAACGAAACCATGATTACCGAAAGCGGTTCTATGAGCTGGATGAGCGATCACATCAAAATGGAAACCACCTCAGGTGGAGGACTTGGAAAGATGTTTGGGCGTATGCTTTCCGGCGAAAACTTATTTTTAAATCGATATACAGCACAAGGCAAGGAAGGAATGATTGCCTTTGCTTCCTCATTTCCAGGATCAATCATTCCGATTGATATTCATCCGTCACGATCAGTGATTGTGCAGAAATCAGGATTTCTTGCAGCAACATCTTCCGTCGATATCTCAATCCATTTCCAAAAGAAGTTTGGAACAGGGCTTTTTGGCGGAGAAGGTTTTATCATGCAGAAACTATCCGGAAGCGGCACAGCTTTCATCGAAGTTGATGGACACGCAGCCGAATACCAACTTGCCGCTGGGGAGAAACTGGTGGTTGGTACCGGACATGTAGCGATGATGGAAGAAACGGTGTCTATGGAAATAACATCGGTTCCAGGTGTCAAGAACATGCTCTTTGGTGGTGAAGGAGTCTTTGTTACCACACTGAGCGGCCCGGGGAAAGTGGTTCTGCAAACTCATCCGATTGCCGGATTTGCCAAGACCATTCAACGATATCTGCCAACACCTTCAAGTAAATAAAACAAGCCCGAGTACAACTCGGGCTTTCACTTGGCTAGATAAAGAATCTTTTGATTGGATGATCCACGGAAATGACTGTAAGTTTTGCATGATTCAATATAGGGCCCATCCACCAATACATCCACATAACTAAGGAATTCCTTCATTGCGGGATTTGTTTTTAATTTCAGCTGGTTCAAAGTATAGCCAGTATAACACCAAACCGTCCCACCATGCTTTTTGATGTGCCGGGCAATTCTGGCACAGGCCTGTGGTTGAAGCATCGGATCACCACCACTAAAGGTAATGTGATACCAGTTGGAGTCATCGATCTGTTTTACTACCTCGTCGATGCTCATCATATATTTGGGTTGAAGCGAGTGGGTGGTGGGATTATGGCATCCATCGCAATTGTGCAGACAACCCTGTGTCCAAATGACAGTTCGCAGACCTTCACCGTTTACAATACTATCAAACTCGAGTGGTGCACTTAAATTAATCATCGGTGGACCACCCGGTCATAGACTTCCGACTTCTTGGCATTGTTAAATCGATCTACGGTCCCGACCAGATATCCGGTAATACGTCGAATGCGCTCAAAGGGAACATTGCCTTCTTCACGCTGACATTTTGGGCAAACATCGTGAATGATACCAGTAAATCCACAGATAGGATCCCGGTCTACCGGATGGTTGATAGCTCCATAGCCAATACCCGCCTCTTTCATCATGAGGACAATCTGCTTAAGTGCCGTGATGTTCTGGCTGGTATCTCCATCCAACTCAACATAGGTGATGTGACCCGCATTTGTCAATGCATGATAAGGTGATTCAAGAGCAATCTTTTTACGAGCCGGAATGGCATATCCAACCGGAATATGAAATGAATTGGTGTAATATGACTTATCTGTAACACCCAAGATTTTACCGAAGATAGCCTGATCCATTGAAACAAACCGACCTGCCAGTCCTTCTGCCGGTGTGGCAATTAATGAGAAGTTTAACTCTGTTTCTTTTGCGTATGTATCTACCCGGCTTCGGATAAATGAAATAATGTCTAATCCAAGTGTTTGAGCTTGCTCACTTTGACCATGATGTTCACCGATTAAAGCGACTAGTGCTTCGGCTAAACCAATAAATCCAATACTTAGGGTTCCATGTTTTAATACTTTTTTTAGATTGTCCTTACGCTTTAATGAATCAGAATCCATCCATATGCCTTGACCAAGAAGAAAAGGGAAGTTGACAACGGATTTTCGACATTGATCATTAAAACGGTCAAGCAGCTGATCTTTAATTAAGTCCATCGTTTCAGATAATTCCTGATAGAAACCATCCAGAGAAGGGTTTTCTTGTAAGGCTTTGCCATACTTGAGTGCAATTCGAGGTAGGTTTATAGAAGTAAAGGAAAGATTGCCTCGACCAGTCACTACCTCCTTATTTGAGTCCACTATATTGGAAATGACACGGGTACGACACCCCATGTAGGTCACTTCGCTGTTATAGTCATCTTTTTTGTAATACTGTAAGTTGAAAGGTGCATCCAAAAAGGAGAAGTTTGGGAAGAGTCGTTTGGCCGATACTTTGCAAGCAAGTTCAAACAAATCAGCGTTGGGATCTTCAGGAAGGACATTTACACCTTCCTTAACCTTAAAGATTGAAATCGGGAAGATGGGTGTTTCTCCTTTGCCTAATCCTTTGTCTAGGGCAAGCAAATAGTTTTTAATGACCATGCGACCTGCAGGGGATATATCTGTTCCAAAGTTGATTGAACTGAAGGGTACCTGTGCTCCTGCACGTGAATGCATGGTATTGAGATTGTGGATAAAGGCTTCCATCGTCTGATAGGTCTTTTCCTCCGTTTTCTCATATGCCTTCGCATAGGCAGAATAGACCAGGTGATAAGACTCTGGATATCTCTGTTTAACTTCTTCAAGAAACGAAGTTACGTCAAGAGAAGTCAACGATTGAATGTTTGTGATCAGAAGAGCTATGATGGACTCATCCGCATGTAGGAGTTGCTGATACTCATGCAGTCGATTCGTGAATTCTTTTTTAAATGTTTTGATTACTCCATCGGCCATATAATAATCAAAAGCAGGAATACTTTGCCCACCATGCTGATCATTCTGATTGGACTGAATCGCAATAGCTGCTAAAGCACCGTAAGTCGTTATATCGTTAGGTGTACGGAGATGGCCATGACCTGTGCTAAACCCATGTTCAAAGAGTTTTTTCAAATCAATCTGACAGCAGGTGGTGGTTCCCATGGGAAGAAAATCCATGTCATGAATATGAATGCGACCTTCATCGTGGGCCGCTGCTGCTTTGGAAGATAAAAGGTACGCCTTTGCATATTCCTTGGCTACGGTGGACCCATATTGGAGCATTAACCCCATGGAACTATTGCCATCAATATTGGCATTTTCCCGCTTTATATCATTATCACTGGCTTCCTTGGAAGAGATCTGTTCCAATGCCTTAAGGAACTTATGCTGCTTGGAAAGAAAGACACTTCTAGAATCTCTTCGTAATCTACGATAGGTACTAAAGGACTCATAAACCTCCTGATAGCCCAACCTTAACAATGTTTTTTCAATCAGATCCTGAATATCTTCGATATGAATGGATGGGCGATGCT
>DOKQ01000157.1 GCA_003510215.1 Erysipelotrichaceae bacterium | reverse complement strand
ATTGATTATTACGACGAAATAAAGCCATCGATGTGATACATGAGAGCCACTAGGATGATTACAGAGAGCCACTATACCAATCAACTCCATATCTGGTTATAATTCATATGTGTGCCATAAAGTATGCATACCAGAAAGGAGTTTTTTATGTACTGTAGTAAAGAAGTTTTACGGCTTATATCACTAGGAATGAGCCAGCGGCAGATCTCAAGTCAACTGAATATCTCCAGGAACAGTGTATCCAAGATTTATCAGGCAGCTGTAGCACTTAATCTTGATTGGACACAGGTTGCTTGCCTTGATGAAGGTAAAGTAAGTTCCATGCTATTTCCCAGCCAGGAGAATGCATCCAAGATCATGCAACCAAGACCTGATTATGATTACGTTTATGAGGAGCTGAAGAAGAAGGGTGTTACCCTCAAGTTATTGTGGCGTGAATATGTCGCTGAATGCCACGCAGCGAATTCAATACCACTTCAGTATTCTCAATTTTGTAGGTGTTATCGTGAGCATCATGCTGTTTCAAAAGCGACTATGCATTTTACGCATAAGCCTGGTGTACGCATCGAAGTGGATTGGGCAGGCACCACAATCCCTATTTATGACCTCCAGTTAGGGGAAGTGTTTAAGGCATACCTATTTGTAGCTACTCTGCCATTTAGCCAATACAGCTACGCAGAGGCCTTGTCTGATATGAAACAAATGTCATGGATCAGTGCACATACGAAGATGTATGAGTTCTTTGGTGGTGTCACACAAATGCTGTATGTTGACAATCTAAAGACCGGAGTTATAAAGCATCCGAAGAATGAGGATCCTGTATTAAACCAGTCTTACAAGGAAATGGCTGAATACTACAACACAGCCATCGTTCCAGCGAAACCCAGGACACCAAAAGCAAAACCATCTGTAGAAGGAACTGTCGGTAAGGTAACTACACACATTATTGCCAGACTGAGGAATCAAAAATTCAGCTCCATTAAGCTACTGAATGAAGCAATTAAAGAATGTTTAGATGAATTTAATACGCAACCATTCCAAAAGAAGGATAGTTGCAGAAAAGAGGTTTACTTTGATGAAGAGCTGCCATTCATGCTTCCTCTGCCTTTCAAACCATTTGAATATTCAAACTGGAAAACGGTGACTCTTCCATATAACTACCATATCGCTCATGAATTCAATTACTATTCTGTTCCATATGAGTTCATACAACACTCACTCGATGTCAGAATTACTAAATCATTGATCGAAGTATTCTATAAGGGGCATAGAGTGTGTACTCACCAGCGGTTGTACGGAAAAAAGGGCCAATACAGTACGAAGCAAGATCATATGCCTCCAAATCACCAGAAATCAAATGAGTGGAATGGTGAATCCTTACGAAAACAAGCCAAGAGTATTGGTGAAAAGACATATCAAGTAATAGATCGACTATTATTATCTTATAAAGTAGAACAGCAAGGGTACAATGGATGTCGTTCGATTCTCAAACTAGCAGACGACTATTCCAACGAAGTGTTAGAACAAGCTTGTGCAAAAGCGTTGTCGCTAATCAGTATCCCTCGCTACAAGAATATTAAATTAATTATCACCCATGGTCAAGGAACCCTATCAGAAAAGACGGACCAGATTAGTAACGACAATACCCATGCATTCGTTCGTGGTGCCTCATACTATGGAGGAAAGCATAAATGAATCAATTTACACATGATAAACTTGTTCAAATGCGGCTCCCAGGTATGGCCCAGGAGTATAAAAGACAAATGGATGATTTTGGAATCGAGGAACTAACTTTCGATCAAAGGATACAACTCCTGGTTGACGCCGAATATGATAGTCGTCATAACAACGCAATAAAGCGATTAATGGCCACTGCCAAACTCTCTGAATCCAGCGCTTCTATAGAAGACATTCATTATTACAGTGATCGTCACCTTAATAGAAAGCAAATTAATGAGTTAAGTACAGGCCATTATATTCGGAAACAACAAAACATTATTTTAATTGGAGCAACAGGGAGTGGGAAGAGTTATATTGCCTGTGCTCTTGGAAATCGCGCATGTCGCGACAAATATAGTGTCAAATACATAAGGCTGCCAGATTTATTGGTCGAACTGCAAATAGCAAGATTACAAGGAACGTACAAGAGATTAATACATCAATACAAAAAATGTAACCTACTGATCGTTGATGAATGGATGCTGGTACCAACAACTGAAACCGAACAACGTGATTTATTAGAGATAATTGAATCAAGATACCGCATTGGTTCTGCTATCTTCTGTTCGCAGATATCTCCAGAAGGATGGCATAGTAAACTAGGTGGCGGGCCACTAGCGGATGCCATTATGGACAGAATAGTTCCCAAGTCACATGTAATTATGATTGAAGGCAATACATCGATGAGGCAGCGAGTATAGTAAAGAAAATCGAAAAACAAGACGAATGAAAACTGAGTCGGCGATCTATATCAGCGAAGCCGAAAATTTGTATTGTAAGGGGGGTACCCCCCTTACAATACAAATCTAATGAAAGATAAAACAAAGATTAAAGACTAATGATTCAAAGATAAAGCATAGTGGCTCTCGCGTATCACACAGGTGGCTCAAAAGTCATCATACTGATGGATCTCTTCTCGTCACACACATGGCTTTTTTTGACTGGAATAATCAAAATAGTCGTTGAATATCTTGAGTTGAATCAAAGACTTCAAGAGAATC
>DOKQ01000158.1 GCA_003510215.1 Erysipelotrichaceae bacterium | reverse complement strand
GAACACATAAGAAAACTCGAGGATTTATTGATGTTTAGTAAAGCTTACCAGAAAGGAATGATAAAATTTGTTTTCCGCACCCCCTTTTGCTCATATATATTTTACGCTAAACATACATCAATCATACTGAGTGGCTTTCAACAGTAAACCTAACATTCTAGGATCCATCGATGCGCTTATCTTTAACTGATAACCATTGCACTCAAATGCAATATTGTTTTCTTCTTGCTCGATAACCGCGGGCAAGAACCTTAGTCCTGATGGATTGAGTTTTCATTTATTCTGATAATAGGAAGCAACACTTATATTTTGCTCCTTACAGTAGTCTGCTAGACTTTGAGACCTTCGATCAAAGCCTTCAATGATTGTTTTCCACTCTTCTTTACTTCTTCTCAATGTTATCACCTCGAATAAATTCTATCAAATCAACTCGAGATATCCTATCCGCCGGTTTACTTGACACTTACTATCTAAATTATAGCAAAAAGCTGAGCTATCTCTTAATGAGATTTCTCAGCTTTTGCTTTTTTGGGGGGCTATTTATTTGTTTCAGCCCCTTTGACTACGTTTTTTCCTTTTTAAAATTGATTAGTGATAGCTATAACTTACAGTGCGGATTTAACTAATTATTCTTTAAAATCTAAATACACTGCAATAAATGATATAACAAGTCCGGTTGCTATGTATGGAGCATATAATTTAAAACCAAGATTGGTAAATAGGATTTCAAAAAAACCCAACTCAGCATTCCATGATTGATTCATCGTGTACATTCCGAAAAAGGGATAAAACATAATCATCAACCCAACAATAAACATAATAGTAATATATTTTTGCTTCTTCATTATTTAACCTTTCTTACCAATTCATGGATTTAATTATATAACTACCAGTCATTCGTTTTGAATAATGATAACTACTTCCTAAGGAAAACCCTGCTGCTAGTAGAGTATTTTGAAACTGTGCATTTATGTCAACATCTAATGTTGCTGTTACTATTACGGAATAACTAACAGCAACTCCTACTGCTGGCCATTCATTACCCCCTGGACCAGTTGGAGTAATACTTCTACCAAAAGTCCTTACTGAAAAATAGGACCATCCTTCAACAAAATTTATATCATATAATAATTTATTGAATTGTGCAAAACTGTTGTATTGATAAAGTTCTAGTGCAACTTCATGAACAAATTTTCCACTCAATGCACCCACATTCTTTTTGTGTAAATGACGGTAAGTGACAGTGCTTCGAGACATTGGTGTTGCATAATTATAGGTTGAAGCTTCCGGTCCAAATGACCAAGATTCAACTTCAAAACCTGATGAATCAATCACAGAAAAGATTGTGGATCCATCTAAATTTTTTTCTCTAAAGTGAAATCATTAACATTATACTCTGTTTCAATTACAAGATTATGCTCAGGTGTGATAAACTGTATTCTTTCATCATTTTCTACTTCCTTTGCTCCTACTGGGATAACTACATTCAAAATAAGTAGCAGTGTTAAAATTGATAGTTTTAAAAACAATTTAACTCGTTTCATAATACTTCATCCTTTTGTTTTAGTTTTAATGGCATGCTTTTATTCTTGCCTTCAATTCTCTATTCTAAAATATATGTTTAGTATCAATCTGTTAATACATTGCCATGCATCAGTAACCTCCTTTTGTAATATTAGCCTTTCAGCACTACTATGATACAATACCTAACTAGAATTAATGATAAAGTCAAACTAAGTTGTTTCAAATCAAGTAAATTCCAGCATTTTTTTGTCCTCACTTCAAATTACTTTTATATTTAACTTGAATTCCAATATATTGACAATTTATCACCCCCTCCTAAATCTTTTCTTCTAACTCCAGAAATTCTGGATTCTATAAGCAACATTCCAGACTATTAAGAAATACTGCAAAAATTAACTAAAACACTATCCTCTAGTAGAGATATATCCTATATGAGAATATTTTTAACCATTAAATGTAACTTCCAACATATTTGTTGATGTGATTTTTGCATTCAAACTATTGGTCCAACTACGAAAGAGAAAACTACAATGTAAGATATACGATGAACTTTTACTACTATTTAGTCGAAGCACCGAAGAGTTAACTGTATATCCAAAAACGGTATGTGTTCCTGAATGAACGGATGTCATTGAGTTATTATACACATTGATTTTGTATGAAATGTTTTCCGTTAACGATGAATATGAAATAGTATAGGTTTTGTTTGCAAGCATTGATTGATAATCAAAAGAGTACTCAAGTTCATCAGAGCTGAGTGTAATGATCGCTTTCTTTCCCGATTTTGGATAAACTGTGATACTTTCACTACTTTCAAGTAGATTTAAATCAAAGGTAACTATATTTGTTTCCTTCATTGCTAGTTCCCCTTGCTTAGTAAGTTGATCATCTTGATTACTTGAGGGTGTAAAACCCATTAAAAATATCGATAACATCAGTATTAGGACTTTTTTCATAGTGTCCCCCCCCGTTCTTTAGTTTTAATATACACATGTTTTATCAAAAATTAAAGCAACTGTTGGTTGCATCCTGCACTTTTTTGCAACATAATGGGTATAAGGTAGGGTAAAAGCTATATCAACTGATTTAGGTAGAAAAATTCAATTACTACGACTTCAATTCAATGAGTCACAAGAAGCAATGGCACAAAAACTGAACATCTCACGTCAAGCTATTTCGAAATGGGAAAACAATGTAAGTGCTCCTGATGTTGCGATGTTAAGTAAAATAGCCAATTACTATGAAGTTGAGATCACTTACTTCACTCATGATAAAAAAGTAGTAGCTCTAGCAAAAAAAGTGAATTCACTTTTCACTTTAGACACTCACTTATACCGATTCATTCTAGGCATTGTTAGTGTCTTAGCACTCTTGTTTTTTAGCGTGGGGGGTGCGAACAAAATACTGGACCTGTTATAGGTGAGGAGATGCCGCATGTTTTCATTGGAAGAAGAGTTTTATTCAAGAAAGAACAATAC
>DOKQ01000156.1 GCA_003510215.1 Erysipelotrichaceae bacterium | reverse complement strand
GGTTATTTTATGCTAATGGATATTCTTGGGTTCAATATCATTCTGCTCACAAGTATTCTTTTGCCTTTTGTGGGTATGTTAGGCGATCTTGCGTTTAGTTTAATTAAGCGTCATTATCAGATCAAAGATTTCGGTTCTTTGTTTCCTGCTCATGGTGGGGTTTTGGATCGTATTGATAGTTTGCTGTTTGCTAGTGTTTTCTTTTATTCCATTCTATTGGTGATGCTATGAGACGGATTGTTCTTTTAGGTGCTTCCGGTTCCATTGGTTCTTCGACACTCGAAGTTTTATCGCAGCATCCACAGCAATTCACCCTTGTTGGATTTAGTGTTTATCACAATGTTGAGGCAGCAGTGAAGATTCATCAGAAGTATCCTGATGCTATCGTTTGTCTTAAGGATCTTGTGGCTTCACAAAGATTTAAGGAAGCCTTCCCATCAGCGCATGTTGTTTATGATGAGTTAGGTTTACTTACTTTAGCAACTTTGGAGCAATGTGATTTGCTTGTGAATGCTCTTGTTGGTTTTGCTGGGTTAAAACCTACATTAGCGGCTATCAAAGCAGGTAAACCTGTGGCACTTGCCAATAAAGAGACATTGGTAGCAGCAGGTCAGCTGGTACAATCATATCTGAATAAATATCAGGGAACGATGATTCCAATTGATAGCGAACATTCAGCGATTTACCAATGTCTTATTGGTTCCCAAAGTCCGTTTAAGAAAATCATTCTTACCGCTTCAGGTGGTAGTTTCCGTGATAAAACACGTGAACAACTGAAAGATGTGACCGTTGAGGAAGCGTTAAATCATCCCAATTGGTCGATGGGCGCAAAGATAACGATTGATTCAGCAACCATGATGAATAAAGCTTTTGAAATATTGGAAGCTCGATGGTTATTCAACGCACGTAAAGATCAGATTGATGTATGGATGCATAGACAAAGTATTGTACATTCACTTGTGGAGTTTGAAGATCGAGCCGTAATGGCTCAACTGGGGACTCCGGATATGAAGGTGCCGATACAATTTGCTCTTACAACACCTTTAAGGATGCCTTTACAGACGGATTGTTTAACGGTGGATATGTGTCGGAACCTCACGTTTGAACCCATTGATTTCAATCGATTTCCAATTTTGAAACTTGCTTTTGATCTTTTAAGTGAAGTTGACAGTAAAGCAGCGGTGATGAATGGTGCAAATGAAGTGGCTGTTGCAGCATTTCTTCATGGCACATGCAGATTTTTAGATATTGACCAATTTGTGATTGATGTTGTGGCGAAAGCCGATCATTTTGCTATCCATACCTATGAAGATGCATTAAGGGCAGATCAGTTGGGTCGTCAGTTAATGCAGGATACTCTGAAAGGGGTCAACGTATGACAATTATTTATTTTATTCTAATATTAGGTATCATTGTTTTAGTTCATGAACTGGGCCATTTGCTTACCGCAAAAATGTTTGGGGTGTATTGCCGTGAATTTGCAATTGGAATGGGTCCAAAATTAAAGAGTATTCAGGGGAAGGAAACAGTTTATTCCATTCGTGCCTTGCCATTGGGTGGTTTTGTTTCCATGGCTGGTGAAGAAGGTGTGGACATTGAGGGGATGGATCCAAAGCGCACTCTCAAAGGGATTGCTCATTGGAAACGTATCATCATCATGCTTTCAGGAATTATCATGAACATGATTCTTGCCTGGGTTATTTTTGTTGGTATTTTTGTCTATCAGGGTGAGCGTGCATTGGCACCGGAACCTGTAATTGCAGGTATCGTTGAAAATTCAGTCGCCCAACAGGTTGGTTTGGAAACAAATGACCGAATTGTGCGTATTGAGTTTCATGATGGAACCAAGCTTGTACCTAAAGATTTCTATGAAATTATTACTTTTACCCAGTTATATGGAGATCATTCCATGACTTATGTCATTGACCGGGAAGGTACTACATTAACCTATCAGATTCAGCCTTTATTTGATGAAACTGAAGGACGATATATGGTGGGGCTTTTGTTGCCTCGTCCGCAGATAGTTCAACTATCATTTTTTGACTCTATTGTAGCGGCGACGGAGACAACTTTTTCGTCGATTCGTGATATTTTCACTACGTTATCGAGGTTGATTCGGGGCATTGGCCTTGGTGCCATCAGTGGTCCTTTGGGCATTTATGACGTAACTGCACAACAGGCTTCAGCGGGAATTCTCTCATTGATTGCTTTAACTGCCTTACTTTCGATTAATGTCGGGATTTTTAATTTACTCCCATTACCTCTTTTGGACGGTGGTCGAGTCATTTTAACGCTAGTTGAAATGATTACACGTCGTCCGGTGAATGCTAAGATTGAACAGGCATTAATGATGATGAGTATGTTACTTGTGATTGCTTTGATGGTTTTTGTTACCTGGCAGGATATAGTGAGGTTGTTTAGCTAATGAAAGATTCAGTATTAGCGGTTTTCTATGGTGTAATTATGGGAATAAGTAATGTAGTTCCGGGTGTCTCTGGTGGTACAATGGCGATTATCTTTGGTTTTTATGACCGTCTGATTTCTGTATTAACGTTGAATATCCAGGCGATTAAAGATAATTTTAAATTTATGGCTTTGCTGGCGGTAGGGATTGTGATTGGTATTGTCGGTTTTGCCAAGGTCATGAATTATCTGATGATGACATTTGAGCATCCTACTTACATGGCTTTTGTTGGTGTGATTCTTGGTAGTTTACCGATGATTGTGAAAAAAGCTGAAATAAAAAAGATAACGCCTTCCGTTGTTATTCCCTTTTTGATTACCTTTGGATTGATGATTCTATTGTCCTTGTTTGGGGATGAAAATGCGGCTCAGATTAGCATTGTTCAACTCGATGTGTTTCTTTCTATGGCTATTTTTTCTTCAAGTGCGATAGCGACTGTGACCATGTTATTGCCTGGAATCAGTGGTTCATTGTTACTGCTTGTGCTTGGGATGTATCAGGGAGTGTATGGCTATGCTATTGGTGAATTTGTGTTTCCACACATTATCATCGTAGGTTTGGGCATGCTCACGGGTCTGATTGTTGGGGCAAAATGGGTTGATTACTTTTTAACTCATCATAAGGAAGCAATGTATGCCGGAATCATCGGTTTACTTGTGGGTTCTCTGATACAGTTGTTTCCAGGTTTTGATGGACCGTGGGTTTCATTACTTATATTTTTGATTACTTTATCTGGTATGTACACATTTAACCAAAGAAATGGGGATAAATCATGAAAGTTTGTGTTATTGGAGGAGCTGGTTATATCGGTTCACATGCAGTGGTTGAGTTAGTAAAAGAGGGTCATGAAGTAGTTGTTGTTGACAATCTTTCGACAGGAACAAAAGATTCAGTTGATCCAAAAGCAAAGTTCTATTTTGCAGATATTACCCATAAGGAAGAGTTGAATCAGGTGTTTGATTTGGAATGTTCCATCAAACCGTTTGATGCTGTGTTGCATTTTGCTGCTAAGATTGTTGTCAATGATAGTGTGTATCGTCCGCTTGAGTATTATCACAATAATGTGGAAGGCGTTCGAATCATGTTGGAAGTGATGGTTAACCACAAGATTAAAAACGTAATTTTCTCTTCGACAGCTGCTGTTTATGGAGATGCGAAACAGGGAATTTGTCGTGAGGATGATCTTTGCGCACCGATCAATCCCTATGGCGAAACCAAGCTTGCATCCGAAAGAATGATTCAATGGGTAGCCAAAGCGCACGATTTAAATTACTGTATTTTCCGTTATTTTAATGTTGCTGGAGCTCATCAGTCATTAAAGATTGGATTGTTAAGAGATAATTTAACGCATATTATTCCAATTACAGTTCAGGCGGGTTTGAAAATTCGCGACGCTGTAACTATTTTTGGCGATACATATCCTACCAAAGACGGTACATGCATTCGTGATTACATTCATGTCAGTGATCTGGCAGATGCTCATGTTCTAGGGATGAAACATATCGTTGAAAAGAATGAATCGATTTTGCTGAACTTAGGTTCGTCAACTGGTTATTCGGTAAAGGAAGTCGTCGAAGAGGTTTCGAAGCACCTGGATGTCAAAGTACTTATGGGGGAACCTCGGGAAGGTGATCCGGCTATGCTGATTGCTTCTTCCTCAAAAGCGAAGGAAGTGCTTGGTTGGAGTGTCAAACGTTCTTTAGCTGATATTATTCAAACGGATATTGATTTCCGTCGCAAACATGAAAAAACACCGCGATAAGCGGTGTTTTAGATAAAGAAGATAATAGCCACAAAGTGTGTTAAGGCTGCAAGATTGATAAACAAGTGCCAGATAAAGTGAAAGTATGGTCGATCTTTCTGCATGTAAAACCAGGCACCGGCACTGTAGAGTACACCGCCAAGTCCAATGAAAAACAAAAAGTTAAAACTTGACTGCTTTATCAGTGTAGGCATAAAGAGAATAGCTATCCATCCCATAATTAAATAGATAGTTACGGATAGTTTCGGTATGGATCGCTGAGCGATGGATTTGTATAGAATTCCGATGAGTACCATACTCCATTGAATCAGTAGAATCAATATTCCTTGCCAACCACCAACGATGTATAGGGCGACAGGTGTATAGCTTCCGGCAATTGCCACGTAAATGAAAATGTGGTCGAGTATGCGGAGTACATATTTATGCTTGGTTTCATAAGCCATTGCATGATATAAACTGGATGTAATAAACATGAGAAATAGGCTAATGACAAAAATGGACGTTCCTGCAGAAAGAGTAGCTCCTCCTTTGACGTAAGACAAAACAGCGGTATACGGTAGGGTAAACAATAAAAGTATAGCCATGACTCCGTGGGTGATTGAATTTCCAATCTCCTCACCCGTGGATAATTGAATCATTTTTTTAATTGAGTTTTCTTTATTCATAAAAACCTCCAATGAAAGTATTTTAACACATTCAAAAGGTTTTGTTTAGATTTCGCTTATCAGTTTGAAAATTTAGAAAATGGAGTAATGAAAGTATGGATGCAAATATACGTAGAAGATTCTTATTAGCTGAGGAAAAAGTGCCAAAAGCACTGATTTTGCTTGCGATTCCATCGATTATCGCCATGTTGACGAATGCTATCTATAATTTTGTGGATGCCCTTTTTGTAGGTATGCTCAAAAATACAGCGATGATAGCTGCGGTGACAGTGTCGTTGCCGATGGTGATGATTATGAGTGCCATTGGTCAGGGTATTGGAATTGGTGCTGGATCACTGATTTCCCGTCAGATTGGTCGTAAGGAAGATGAACAAGTGAAGAAGACGGTTTATACCGCGATGATCATGGTTTTTGCTTTTTCGATTTTAGGTATGGTTGTATTGATACCAAATCTTGATCAGATTTTACCTTGGTTTGGAGCGACCGAAGATGCGATGCTTTATGCTACCCGATATGCCATGTGGATGATTATAGGTATGGCGAGTACAATTCTGAATATGACGATTAATAATATGCTTCGTGCGGAAGGTGATGTCAAGTTTCCGATGATTGCCATTATGATTGGTGCAGTTTTAAATATATTTTTGGATCCTATCTTTATGTTTGATTGGGGATTTGGACTACAACTTGAAGGTGCTGCTATCGCAACGATTGTTTCACAACTTATTTCCAGTGTGATTTTACTTAATCGTTTGCTAAGGACAAAAACATCAATACAATGGAAGCCATTGGAGTATAATTTTTCGCTACCCTTTGCCAAAGAGATTTTTGCTCTTGGGATTGCGCTCTTTTTCCGTCAGGCATTGGTCAGTTTTTCTATGCTATTTATTAATAATGCGGCAGCTTCGATTGGTACAGAGCTTGTGGCATCCATTGGGTTGGCTATGCGAACGATTATGATTGTTAACTTCGTACTTATTGGATATGCACAAGGTTTTCAGCCGTTTGCGGGATATAATTATGGAGCAAGGCGGTTTGAACGAGTTTATGACGCATTATCCATATCGATTCGATGGAGTACAGTGTTCCTTGTGTTTTCATCATTGTTCATGGTTTTATTCTCTGCTCAGATCATGGCACTCTTTAATGCAGAACCGGATGTTGTGTATTATGGACGTAGAATGTTCTATGCGGTCAGTATTTCACTTCCATTTATGGGTTACTACCAGATGTATATGGTGCTAATGCAATCCCTGGGGAAGGCGAAGGAAGCGTTTTTTCTATCTGTAGCCCGACAAGGCATTTTCTTTATTCCCATGATTTTAATTCTACCAAGGGTATTTTCGTATAATGGTATATTGGCAGCTCAACCGGCTGCTGATCTGTTAACTGTTGCTTTAACCTTCTTCTTTTCTGTTAAATTAAAGAAAGATATTCAAATATAGAGAAATTTCTCTATATTTTTTTCGTTAGTATATTGCAATGCTATATACGTAGTGATATATTATATTCAAGGAGGCTACTTATGAATGCACAATTTAAAAAAGGAGTCCTTGAACTTGTCGTATTGGCTCAGTTGAAGTCAAAGGATCAGTACGGTTATCAGTTGACTGAGACCATTTCCAAGTCGATGGATGTAGCTACAGGAACACTTTACTTGATTTTAAAGAGGTTAAAGGATGAAGGTTATTTTGAGACTTATCTTGTGGAAACTGCAGGTGGACCGGCGCGGAAGTATTATCGGCTGACTGATGCTGGTAAAGATCACTATGATTCCATGAAAAAAGGATGGTTTGATTTTGTCTTTATGGTTGAACATTTGATTGAAAATGAGAAAGGAAATAACAATGAATAAACAAGAATATTTGGATCGTTTAGAAAAAGGTTTACAAATTGTGACAGAATCCATACGAAGTGACATCCTTGATGATATTCGTTTGCACTTCGAACAAGGGTTAAGTGAAGGTAGAAGGGAAGGGGAGATTATCGACGAATTGGGTCCAATTGAAGATCTTTTGCAGGAGTTAGGTCAATTTCCTGAAGAAAAGACGGGAGAGGCTAAGGAAAATCAGAAGGTTTTACCAGTCAGACAACTGAACATCGATGGCTTGATTGCAAATGTAACACTTGTTAAAAGTCAGGATGACCGAGTGAACGTCAAAATGACTAAGGGTGGAAAACTAATCGATCGAGCACTCTATTTGTTGAGAACAACTCATGAACAGGATATTTTTGAAATTCGAGTTGATCGAATGTTTGATTTGAATAGTAAAAATACTCAAATTGAGTTGATAGTTGAGGTTCCTGGAAAAGTTAAAATTATTGAGCTTAAGCATGTGTCTGGTAAGATCCGAATTGAAGAACTAATTTTGGATCAGCTGGTCGTTTCTACGGCTAATGGGGATGTATTTTTAAAGAAGAGTATGATTGATCGGATTTCGTTGAATAATGCAGATGGAGATTTTCACCTTGAGGAGGTCATTGTTAAACACCTTAAGGTAAATTCAGCCAGCGGGGATGTGCATGTCCATGGTTTTGCTGAGAGTGTTAAGATCAATACGGCCAGTGGTGATATTGATTTGGAAACTCCGGGAACTAAAGACTTGAATATAAGCACGGTCAGTGGGGATGCTCAGATTAAAACTAAACATGAGAATTTAAACATGAAACTTAATTTTAAAACCATGTCTGGATGTATTATGTATTATGAGAAGGATGTAGAAAAAGTGATTGAAGGTTCCGGTATTTATGAATTTGGTCAGGGAGAAGCCTCAATAACCATCTCAACCGTCAGTGGAGATGTCAAATTCAAGAAATAACATGGAGAAATCCATGTTTTTTGTTGCAGAAATTGTAAATGTCATCTATAATATATTTAGTATACACAAATATAAAGAATTGTGGGTGGTTAATTATGAATGAATACTTACTGAAACAACCGATTTTTACAACCGATTATCTGATGGATCGTGGCTTTACATTCAAAATGATTCAGCAGTTAATTGAAGATGAGCAAATCGTTCGTGTTAAACGAGGTCTTTATGCAAATCCGACACGTTTTAAAAATGCTCATGAAGCAGCTTTTACTTTGTTTCCGGAGGCTTGCTTCTGTACCTTGAGTGCAGCCTATGTGTATGGCTATATTTATCATGCCCCTAAGGAAGTTATGATAGCTGCAAGCAAGAATGAAAGTCGTATTAAATACCGAACCGAATGGCTTCCACTGAGTCCGATGTATCGGGATGTAAAGTACTATGATCTTGGGATTACGGAGATTACGTTTAATGGGAAAACATTCCGTTTAACCGATCGGGAGCGTACAGTTATAGATGTGATTCGACATCGAAAATCTTTGAACCCTTTGGATTATCAGAGAGTCATTCAAGGTTATATTTTTGATGATCTAAAAGATGTGGACCGGCTTATATGCTATGCGATAAAACTTCGGATGATTAAAAAGGTACAAATTCTCTTTGATCCTTGGATTGAAAGTTTCACATTACGTTGCGAGCAATTGCACACTAAGTGTGATAAAATAACGTAGGTGGTGAAACATTTGAAACACGAAAGAAAGATTTATGGCGTCATTAGTGTTCTAACGCTGGTTTTATTGCTTGTGGTTGGTTCAATGGTTTATCGAACTCTATTTCCAGAACCCAATAACCCCAACCCAAATCCGAATCCAGAACCAAAAACAGAAATCCAAGTGACGTTGGATAATTATACAGTCTACAAACTTAATGATGTCTCTTTTCCGTTTATCATTGCTCGTATCGAACTTTCTAGTGATGAACTCATCGATGCAGCACTCTCTGATTTCTATACATCAGAGCAGCTGAATCTAAATCAGACATTATCCCAACAGGAAGAACTTTCTGATTTAGGCTACTCTTTGGATGAGCAGAGGGTTGATTTTGAGTTGCCAAAAGAATCAAACTTGTATGCAGTGAATGTATTTATTCCGATTCGAAATAAAGATGCTCAAAGTGTCACTCTTTACTTTGCAAAAAATACGAAAACAGCATTATCGTTTGATTTAAGTTTTGCTAATGGTACTAAAGAGATGCTTGGCTATAAACCTGATGAACATGTATTTACAGATGATGCTACTTATCGCATTGAGGTGGTTTCCTTTGCAGATGTAACAGGATATACAGTAATGAATACTCTTGCCAATGGTGAAGTTGTTGAAGCTTCATTTCCTTCTACTGCACGGATTTTCGCAGTTCGACTGATGATTGAATCACTTTCTTCACAAATGATTCAGATTGAAAGTGCAAGATACACATTATTAAATGATAATCAGACATCATATGCGTTTGAGAAAAGTATGCAAGTTGAAGAGTATGTGAATTTAATGCAGGAAGAGATTACAGGATTCACCAGCGGATATGTGTTTTTCGACTTATATGCCAATGATATTGTGCTGTTTGATCAAAATAGCAAGTTTGAATTGAAGTTACTTCATCTGGATCAGTGGATTACACTGACGTTGAATGATTGAGGTGTTTGTATATGAAATTCCTTAAGTCCATCTTGGCCTCGATACTCTTCATGTCATTTTTACCAGTTTCAGTAAATGCTGAGACGGTTTTGACGTGTGCGGTAAATGATTATTCGATTCAATCGATCAACCAAGAAGGTCAATGGACAGTACTTGGTTGTGCCGCGAACTTAAGCGATGCTAAAAAAATCATGAATGACTCTTTGGCTCAATATCCTGACCTTGTGATTACCCATAATGCTTCGCGTAGCCCATTGAAGATTGTTGCTACAAATCGTGGGATCGTGACTTCCTATCCTCAAAGAACGGGAACCTCAACTTCGAATAGTTCTACGATGGATATTTTCCGTAACAACAATTTCTCGGGCGATACAACCTATGTCCCAGCATATGTTGATATGGCATATGTTGATACCCTTTCGTTTGATATCGGTACGGGTCGGGGAGTGGTTCAAACTGAGATTAGTGGCTTTAAGGGCTTTACACAGATATTGCAACTTGACATCATTCCACTGATTTATGTTGAGAAGAACTGGTTAATTAGTCTTGGTGGTCGAACCTTTGCTGAAGAGAATAATACAAGTGGTACTAAAGAAGCAGTACGAAGTGTGGTAGCCCGTATGAATGAATATCGGGTAGCTGTTAACAGTACCTATAAAGTAAATGAAATCACTCATGCTACCTGGAACGCCCGTACCGGTAGTTTCGCAAGTTACACCTATGGTTTAGCTCCTGAATGGCTGCCTGTGGGCACCTATTACAGTTGGGACTCGATTCATTTCTTTTATGATAAAGCAATGAAGGAACCTGTCCTGAATGGTGAGAAAGTGGGTCAGTATTATAATTATTACCAATACCTTCCGGTTCGTAGTGCAAGTTTGTATGACGGTAAAGTACTTGATGACTACATGAAAGCTTTAGGATATACAGAAAAAGCTACTGTCTTCCCAAGAACATCTAGCACACAAACGGCGATGCACGAGGTTGGAGGTCAGTTTGTCAGTGCTCAGAATATCTATGGAATTAACTCGTTACTAATGTTTGCTTTGGCAATTCATGAAAGTGGAGCAGGAACAAGCCGTCTTGCTATTGAAAAGAATAATCTATTCGGTTGGGGTGCCATTGATAGTAATCCTTCGGATGCACATATGTTTGAAAGCATTGAGAAATCGATTTATGAACATGCAGGTATTAATCTGCGTGGATTTATTAGTGTTGAAAACTGGCGTTACTTTGGTGTAATCCTTGGTAATAAAAATAATGGTATGAATACGAAATATGCATCAGATCCATATTGGGGTCATAAGATTGCTGGTTGGGCGTATCGTATCGACCGTTACAATAATTTCCAGGACTTTAACAAGTATCAAATTGGTATCATTGAGGATAATCGAGTTCCACATATAAAGCCTACAATGGATGCAAACTCCACGACGTTGCATACGATTGCGGAGCGAACACAACAGCGCGTCATGTTAATCAATTCAATCCATACAATGAATGGTAAACAATGGGTTCAAATCATGTCATCGCAGCCCATCACTCCTGATGGTGTCGTTATTCGATTAAATTCTCATCTAGCAATTGATAATCCACTTCGTACAACAGGACAACTTATACAGTATACCTGGTACAGTTCAGTGGGTTATATTCAGACTGATCAATTGAATATTATCTATGCAGGTGATGGTATTCACAAGATTCCTCGGGTATATAATGCCAAGGAATTTGAAAAACCGGTTATTTCAGATACGGATGCAATGGTTATATCTTCCGGTAAACTAACATTTAATGGATATGGTATTAAACCAGGGGTTTCAATCCCTTATACAACCAATGTGTCTTTCAAGCTTCTTGTATCCACAAATAACCAGATTGCAAAATCATATTCACTTTCACAGGGATTGATTAACCCTTCATTAACGACAAACTTTGGTAGCGGTCAATTTGAGTATGATGGCGCGACTTATCAGGCATCAAATATAGATTTGACCTCTTTACCGGTAGGTACCTACACCTTATCGATGGAAGGAGTAGCAAATACATTGGCTCAACCCACGGTGTTTGCATACCCTCTAACAACCTCTAAAACTTTACCTACCCTCAGTGTATTTAACAAACGCAGCTATGAGTTTAAAAAGTTGGAGAATCAATCCATCCAATTGATCATAACAGCAACAGACAGTAACGATACTGATCCTGTGACAAATCCTGATCCCGAACCTGAACCAGAACCAGAGCCGGAACCAGTTATTCTCAAGGGTGATGTGAATGGGGATGGAAGAATTACAATTACAGATATGGTAATCTTACATTTAGCACTATCTGGACTAGAAGATATTAACAAGTATAAATTATTAAACTCTGATATGAATGACGACAATAGAATAACAGTAACTGATTTAGTGATTCTACATCTTCTACTATCAGGGATTGAGAATTAGAGGTGCACCCATGAAAAAAATTATTTCGTTTATAATATTTATAGTCCTAGTACTTAACTCAGGAACTTTAGCGTTAGCAAATACGTCTTACCAATCATCAATTAATGGAAGTACTAGTGGAAGTTTAACAATTAACCAAAATCAAACATTTACAGTTGTATTTGCAATAAATAATGTCTCAAATTTATATGGGGTAAGGGCAAGTCTAAACTATGGAAATGGTGTTGAGTATGTTTCTGCAAAAAATCTATTAAGTGGTGAAGACATTAGAGTAGGTTCTAGTGTCACTGTTTCAACTACAAGTCCTAAATCTGGCAATGTTCAGTTTGCTTCTGTAACTTTTAAAGCAACTACACTTAAACCTGGTGAATCGGTAACTATAACAATATCAGACATTGAGGTGACAACAAAGTCTGGTGATACATTTGTTGAAGGAACCGGAATCCAAAGTTCAATAAAAGTTAACATCGCTGTTCCCAAGTCCACCAATAACAATTTATCAGCTCTGACTGTGGATGGAACGTCTGTGAGTGGTTTTAGTGCGGGTACAGTGACGTATAATCTGGGGAGTACCAATGCTTCATCCATCAGTATTGGAGCCACTGCACAGGACGCAAAGGCTACAGTAAGTGGAACGGGTACAAAGAACTTGTCATATGGTGCAAACTCGTTTAAAGTTACTGTGACGGCTGAGAGTGGTGCTAAGAAAGATTACACCATCAACATAACCCGTAATGATCCACGTAGTACAAACAATTATCTATCGAGTTTAACCGTATCATCAGGAACACTTAATTTTAATCGAACCACAAACTCCTATACAGTTATTGTAGAGAATGATGTGACATCTGTTACCATCGGTGCTAGTGTGGAGGATAGTAAATCTTCCGTCAGTGGAACAGGTGCAAAAACAATCAACGTCTATGAGAATCGTTTTTCAGTCGTGGTAACTGCAGAAAATGGGTCAAGAAGAACAAGAACACGCTAAAGAGTTTTTGGATTACTTCTGTCAGATGAACGCAATTGAATTGAATGC
>DOKQ01000140.1 GCA_003510215.1 Erysipelotrichaceae bacterium | reverse complement strand
ATTATACTGTATTTCAGATGGTTTTACGACGCAAGATTGCTTCTTTTAATTCAAGAAACTGCGACGTCGGTTGAAATGAAAGCTGAGATTCTCGATAATCAAATCCAAAACTGCCTCGACTAACAGTAATCACCGGTGGCATCTGAATCCGTTTAAACACCGATGTGTGCATAAGTCTGAGTACCCACTGCAAATCTTCCATAAAGCGGTGCGGATCAGTCAATCCATAGAACTCCATCCAGGAATATACGGAATGATGTTTAATATCACCACTTAGAATCATTCTCATAAAAGATTCAATCCGATGACCAGGATAATCCGTCAGATAGCTAATCAGCCAGTCATGATATCCCCACTTCATTGGATCTATCTGCTTCTCTTTCAACTCTGCGGAAGGTGCCATATCCCAAACCATCTTCCCTTCTGTAATCACAGGAAGCAGATTATGACTGATCCATTCATCACCAACCATCTCATTGATTTCTTTGGCTAGCAAAAACAACTGCATTTTGGTTAAATCACCAATTGGGGATAACGCCCCAATGGTATCTCCATAAAGTGTGCAATAGCCTAAAGCTGTTTCAACTTTATTTCCATTGTTTACGATGATTGCCTGATACGTTGACGCTAACGAAGAAAGCAGATGGCCACGAAGACGAGCTTGGATGTTTTCTACGGTAAGCGATGTGTAGGGAGGGTTCTGATTCATGGCTTTCATCGTATCCAGCGTTGCGTCAACCATCGGTTCAATGGAACCTGCCAAATATGTCATCTGGCACTTCATTGCCAGTACTTTTGCATTCATAATCGTTTTTTCACTATTATACTTTGTGGACATATTTACACCCACCATACGATCTTTACCTAATGCCAACGTAAACAACGCTGCATTGATGCTACTATCAAGACCGCCGGATAGTCCAATGATCCATTTGGGTTTATGAGGAAATACTTGCTGATCAAAATAACGGATACCCGCTAGCAAACCGTTCAGTAGTTTATGCTCTGTACGTTTCGATATGGTTGCATTTTCTGTTGAAACGATATGACATGAAGGGTTGAAATCATCATTTCCTTGAAAAAACAAATCACCATTTCCTCTGTAAATCGCACTACCGCCATCAAAAAGAAGTACATTTTTCCCATTATTCTGCATTCCGCAGGCATTAACATAAACCACATTTGGCATCGCTGATTTGTATAGTTTCGCCTTTTTGATTACTTGTTTCTGCCTTGAATATTCTTTATTTAAAGTCCAAACGGAACTTGACACATTTACAATCCAGTCACTACCGGCTTTCACTGCCTGTTCTGTTGGTGAGTATGGATAATCCTCATCCCACAAATCCTCACATACTTGAAGAAAAATCCGCAGTTTCTTCTGGTCCACTTCAAAGATAAAGGGTGAAGCGTCGTCAATTTGGTTATCCCACTGCTTAAGTGTCAAACCCGAAGTAAAGAAACGAGCATCCTCAAACATCCGATAGTTGGGAAACAGATGCTTAATGCTTTGACCAGACTGACCATTTTCCTTTTGCACCCACATTTTGTTATAAGCAAAGAAAACGCTATTAAAACGAGCTGTGCGCCCATCATGTCCCTGATATGTCTTTCCTTGATAGTCCAAGCTGACATTTCCCCAAATGATGCCGATACCATCACTTAATTCTTTAATAACTTCATTTTGCCGTGAGCATTCAGCTACCCACTCATCGTCATTCCACTTGTCCCCAACGAAATATCCACCCACTGTCATTTCCGGAAACACAATCAACGTTGCGTTCTGCGCTTTGGCAGCTTCAACCATCGATTGGATGGACTCCATATTCGCTTGTATATTGTTTGCAATAACATTGATTTGTCCTAAGGCAATTTTCATGGTATCTCCCTCAACTTTACTCTTCTATTATACGGGTGTTATAAAATAAAGTCTATCACACCTACCTCGTCACATTGATTTTCTTGAAAGAAAAGGATGTCAATGCTATACTCTGTATGAACTAGAGGTGATTAGGTATGATATCCAAAGAAGAATATAAACGACTCGTCCAATCTGAAATAGAGCATCTCGATTTACAGACTCAAATAACTATTTTGGAACAATTAGATAAGCGATTACAAACTCATGAAAGCAACTCAGCGCGGATTGACCAGTTGGGAAGTCCGTTACAATTTATCGAGCGTGCTTTAAAGGCTGAGTCACAAACGGAAAACACCGCTAATGAAACTCAAGATGATATTGATAAAAATGAAATGAAGTCTTCGCCCAATTCGATTCTTCTCGTTCTTTCGCTCTTTGTATCCATCCCTCTATACCTTGTTCTTATTACCGTTACTTTGACTCTTTGGGGTTCATCACTTGCATTAACCATAAGTGGAATTTGGCTGTTATTATTTAATCACTTGCCCTTTAACTTGGTCTTATGGATACAGGATAAGACCACGAACAGTCTATTAGGTATTGCTTTTATCTTGGTTGGTATTGGTTTTTCCATGTTAGCCCAACGCGGTTTCAGTGGAATGTATCATGGACTTCGATGGTTGAGACGTTTTCTGATCAAAGGTACTCGCCTATGAAACACGGTTCCATCAAAACAGCTATACTGCTTGTAATCAGTGGCATTCTTTTACTGATGGTTATATGGGGTGTGAACCTATATCAGAGCATCACACAAAACCCATCAGATCTAGGGACGATCGCGGAACTGTCACTGCATCAGGAAATAGCTTCCGTAGATCATCTGACCATTTATGGTGGCTACTCAAAGAGAATTACATTGACTACAAGTGCTGAGGAAGAAATCAACATTCGGATGCAGGGAAACCCTGAAGCACTGAAAAGCAATATCTCAAATCGACATTTCATCGTTGGTGAACCTTTTGAAATCGTAGATGATCCACGATGCCACTGGTTATTTGGATGTAAAGATCTAGCTCGAATCACAGAAATATCTGTTGAGATTCCTGATAACTTTGCAGGAACCATCACCATCGTTGCGTTGACCCCTTCGATTCAGATTACAAATGAACATGACCTAATTGAGTGGAATCGTTTGACAATTAAGACCGCCAACTCAAATATAACACTTGGTAACATTCAGACGGATATGTTTTTATCCACAGCCAACCTCACTCTAAACGCAACAGATATAGGTGGCCAGTTAAATATTAGCTCTGCTGCCTTAAGTGGAGGGATGTCCGTGCATACTGAAAGCGACTTGTATGCATCCATTCAGGCTGCCTCAACCAATCTTCGTCTCGAACAGTTCCCAGATCAGGGAGTGCTAATCTCTTCGAATGGGGTGAACAGTTATGTGACATTGAAAGATGGCAGTACCCGTCGGTCACTTGCCCACCTGCTCGTTGATCTTGATTCAGAAAATGGCGAACAGCGAATCACCTTGGATATTCAGAGTGTGACCACAGCCCTTCGCTTCATTCCATAAGAAAAAGCCATTAAACTGGCTTTTTTTGTCGAACAATTTCATAAATGTAAATGGTTGCGGCTGCAGTTGCACTTAAGGCAACTTTAACCTCTGTGGGATACTCAATGTGACTGAACACATCCGTTTGCTCAATCACTTCCGTGGATAACCCACGTTTTTCACCACCGATGCAAATACAGACGGGCATGGATAAATCCGTTTTAAAGATATCGGACGAACCACTGTTACGCAACGCAGAGACGACGGTAACCCCTGCCTCTTTAAGTGCCATCAGTGTGTCTTTAAGCGATTCGCTCATTACCCAGGATATTCTTTCACTTGCACCGGCAGAAGCTTTGAGGATTACTGAATCCATTGAATCGATACGTCGCATCGGTGTGATAATCGCCTGTACCCCTGCTGTGTAGGCAGTGCGAATGCATTGTCCCAGATTAAATGGATCTTCAATCCCTTCAAGCAATAGCACAAAGTTCGGGTTTTTCGGTAATGGGTCAAATTTGCGGGTTGATACAAAGGCGATGACACCACCATGTGTCGAACCGGTAGCTAACGAATCAATCTGTTCTCTTGATACAAACTCAAGATTTATTTGCTTCTGATGTGACAAAAAGACAATATAATTGGTATCTTTGCTTTTTCGTTTCTGATCAATCCATACCTTTTCAATCGTTCGTCGGCCACTTTCCATAGCTGCCTTGACTGAGAGTGCTCCTTCAATAATCATCATGCAATCCTCCGAATAAAGTCGTTTTCAGACACTTCAAATGGGATTTTCAGTGTAACTATTTCCATCGGTTTATAAACACGACTTACCTGTTCATCCTCACTATTCACAAGCTCTTTCAAAACAAATCGTACATGATCCAGTTTTGGACCAAACACTTCCAACGTATGACCAACTTCAAAGTGGTTTCGAACCTGAACTTTTGCCAGTGAAGTCGATGGATCATAAGATACAACCGTTCCAACAAACTCCTGTGTGACAGGCTGACCATTAGCGCCATAAAGATGACCCTCTTCGGATGGCATGGACTCATAGAATCCGGAGAATGTGGCTCTGTTTTCAGCACGCTGAATTTCATTGGCAGCTTTTTGAATGGATTCCACACGGTCCTTACCTGCAAGTAAATCATCAATCAATCTTCGATACGCACCCACTACGGTGGCAATATAGTACTCAGATTTCATTCGGCCTTCAATTTTCAGACTCACAACACCACTTGTTAATAGACGCGGCATCACAGTAACTGCATTAAGATCCTTGGAACTCATCGAAAACAAGGTGGACTCATCACTAAGCAGGGCGTGATCTTTCGAGAACACCTCATACTTCCAGCGACAGCTTTGGGCACACCCACCTCGGTTGGCATCTCGTGTTGTCATATAATTACTTAAGGTACATCGTCCCGACACATTCACACACATGCCTCCGTGCACAAACACTTCAATAGGAACGATCCCAAGCTTGGCAATTTCCTCCACATCTTCCATGGAACATTCGCGAGCCAACACAACCCGGTCAATACCTAATGAACGATAGAAACGCAGTGATTGAGCATTGGTCGATGACAGTTGCGTGGAAAGATGCACTTCCATGCGTTCGCTGCACACTCTTGCTACCTTCGCCACATAAAGTGAAGCCACAATCACAGCATCCACGCCTGCGCGATCCAATGAGATAATATATTCTTTTAATCCCTCTAAGTCTTCCTGATGGGGAATCATATTAATGGTAACAAACAATTTTGCACCAAAGGCATGAGCATACTCTGCTCCTGCTTTAATATCATCTAAGTCAAAATTACTCGCGCGTGAACGCAATGAAAACTTCTTTCCACCAATATAAACCGCATTGGCACCAAAGTTAACAGCGGTTTTTAATCGCATTAAATCTCCTGCCGGAGCTAGTAGTTCGATGGATGTCATATAGCCACCTCTCTTGTTGCACTGGTGGGTGTATAGAGTAGCCCTTTGGCATACTTAACCTCACTAAGTTTTGTCAATGCAGCCACAGCATCTTCACTATTCGCCTTTGTTTTGAAAAGATGTACTGCTTTGGTAATAACGTCTGTTGGTAAAAACATGGGCTCAATCCACCCAAACAGTAGCGGATGATCTATCTGTTTGATCTCATCAAACATCTCAAGGACCGTCGGTGTATAAATACTAAACCCCGATGTATCTTCGATGGCACGGTAAACCTCATCACG
>DOKQ01000078.1 GCA_003510215.1 Erysipelotrichaceae bacterium | reverse complement strand
CCACGGACTTTGACTTGGCATGACAGCCTGACTCCTTCTGCCCGTTCCTGCTCGTTGAGAAAGGGTAATTCGGTTGGCCTGACTTCGCCATCACCACCTTCCACTAAGCGGAATTTGCACATACCGCAGGTTGCTTTTCCTCCACACGCGGAAGGAATGAATATCTTTTCCTGATTCAAGGTTTGAAGCAACGTATCATCGCCCATGACAGGAATTTGAGTCTGTTCATTAATCGTGATGGTCTTTTCACCACTGCCACCCATAACTTTATCGAGTAGTATGAGCAGCATAGTAATCACTAGCAATATACCGATTAATACTAATGGAATATAGAAATTCATAGTGCCTCCTTAAAAGCTTAGCCCAGTGAAGCCCATAAATGCCAGCGACAGGATTCCTAGAACGATAAACACGATTCCTTTTCCTGCAAGCCCACGGGGAACATCACTGATGACAGCCATTTTTTCTCTTACTCCCGCAACCAGAACAATAGCCATCATCCATCCGAGTGAAGATGCAAAGGAGAATGTTGCGGTTTCGAGGAATGTATAATTACGGTTCACAAAGAATAAAGATACAGCTAAAACGACACAGTTTACGGTAATCAATGGTAAGAAAATACCAAATGCATTGTATATTTTCGGAAAATATTTATCTAAGAACATTTCAAGGAACTGAACCGTTGCGGCAATCGTAATAATAAATACGAGTAATGCCAGATTTTCGGTATTCGTAGCCTTGAGCAACTGATAAATCGGATAGTTGACAATTCCAGTAATTGTAACTACGAAGACAACTGCTAAACCCATTCCTTTGGCATTTTTTACATTGGTAGATATGGCAATCAGAGGACACATCCCCAGAATAAATGTCAGAGCAATGTTATTATTTAAGATTGACGAGATAAATAGGTCAAATAAGTTCATGTTTCATTCCTCCTATACTTCATAGTAATGGATCCATTCTCGAATGATCCAAATGAAGATACCTACCACAAAGAATCCACCAGGCGCTAATGTCATAACCACCCAGTTAGGGAATGTAGTTGGCAAGACCTGAATGTTCCAAATCGTTCCGAATGCTAGAACTTCACGAACAAGTGAAACTACGACTAACACGAAGGTATATCCCATACCACTCGCAAATCCATCAAGAAGTGAGTATCTGACCGGATTTTTAACTGCGAAGGCCTCCGCTCGTCCCATGACGATACAGTTGGTAATAATCAATCCCACGTAAGCTCCCAGAGCCTTATTGATGGCCGGGAAATACGCTGCGAGAAACATTTGCACTGCGATAACAAACGTTGAAATAATGACCATGTACGTAACCATACGTACTTTTGGAGGAATAAAGTTTCGAATGAGCGAAACTACAGATGAGCTCGCCATAACGACGAAGGTAACGCCAAGACCCATGGCAATGGCATTTTCTACTTTGTTCGATACAGCCAAGGCACTACAAATACCCAACACCGCAACAACAATCGGATTGTTATGTGCGATTCCATTCTTTAATATGTTATACCATTTGGTATATTTTAAACGTATCCATTTCATCGGTCTAACCTCCTATTTTCGCCAAGGCATTGAGGCGAGCAGAGTAGCTAACATTAAGCATTTCTTCAAAAGCTTTCGATGTACGTGTTGCACCTGTTATGGTGTCAACTTCATTTGGTTTATTCGCATTGGCATCCGGAATATTGATTTCGAGCGCAGGAACCATTTTGATGCCTTCAAACTGATTCAAATACTTCACGGTTGCAACAACGCCACCTAAACCAGGTGTTTCTTCCTGTTGAAGTACACGAATGCTACGAATCGTTTCTTTATCACGTTGTAATGTAATAATCCCTTCGATTGGTCCCCAAACACCGCCACCTTCAAATTCAAAACTAATGGAACCTGAGGTATTGTCAATAAAGAATTCAAAACCATCGATGGTTTGAATGGTGATATTTTCTTCAAAAACTTCATTAATATTTCCCGTTGTGTAGGAAATACCGTTGGCATCCAAAATCGTTGATTTGATTTCATTTGCGGCATTTGCCTGAATTAATGGTCCAGTCCATGCTTCCATACCGACAAAAACACCGGAAGTGATGGTTCCAAGTACAATGACAAACACAATCATTTTCATGTATTTCTTCATTGAGTTGCCTCCTCTTCTTTTTGCTTCGATACCATATTATCAATCATTGGAGATAATGCATTCATAATGATCACTGCAAAGATAATTCCTTCTGGAAAGGTTGCAAAGTTACGAATCACTACCGTGATTATACCTAATCCAATCCCATAAATCATTTTGGCACTTGGCTTTAATGGTGCACTCACCGGATCGGTTGCCACAAAGAAAGCCGCAAAAAGCAGTCCTCCGACTAAAAGAGATAAAACTGGATCCCTAAAACTTCCAGGCAGTAAGAGTCCTCCAAGAAGATTGAGTCCAAAAACAGTCCCTAAATAAAATGTAGGAATTCGCCAATCCGCAATTTTTAAAACGATCAACACAATTCCTAAGACCAGAATACCCAGCCTGAATGTTTCACCAATCGAACCTGCTGTGTTTCCAAGCAATAGTTCCGTAAAAGAATACGGAAATGGGATACCCCGATTCAATGTAATCAAAGGTGTCGCCGATGACACAACATCGTTGGTCACTGGATTCAACCAGGTAGTAAGCATATTTGGTGGAAACGCGAATGAAAGAAACAGGGTTCCGACCACTGCCGGATTAAAGACATTGCGTCCAGAGCCACCAAAGACTGCTTTCC
>DOKQ01000108.1 GCA_003510215.1 Erysipelotrichaceae bacterium | reverse complement strand
GTATATACATACTTATTCTTGCAGTTGTGTACTACACTCAGCTTCAACGATATATCAAACAGGCGTTTTTGATGACCAAAACCACAGATAAGAAATTTATGGCGTTACCACCGATTAAAACATCGTTTTTAATTCCTGGTTTAACTATCAAAACCATGATGAACTCATTATCCTTTACCTTGGGATCGGTGACGAATATTGCAGTTATTGTCTTAACCTTACTTGTCTCCATCAGTATCTATGGGCATGTTTCAACCATTTACAACGAAGAGACCTTAGGTATCAATTTTGATTACATTGTCTACGGGGCTGATGTAAAGCAATACAATGAGACAAAACAGTTCTCAAGTGCACAAGCTGTAGTTCAAAAAGTGTCGGATCAGTATTTTGTGGATATCAAGTATTCCACAAATAAACGAGTGTATTATCGAAGCAATATCTTAGCCTTCTATGATTACATGTATCCATTTGTTCCTCTATATGAAGGTGAAGACATCACTCCGACCTTATTTGAAGGGTATTCGGAGAACCGATTCTATTACCGGTTTATGCATGCGACCCGACGACATGTGGATTTGCGGGATGCTGATATTTATCATGTAGACAAAATTAAAGGCATTGGATCGGTTGAAAGACTCTATTTATTCTATTTGCAGTCACAGTTTTCAGCTAACTCCGAAGCGTCTGCTCAGATAGCCGGAAAAGTAAACTCTCTGATTGATAATGGTTGGGTAGCGTATATGCAAACACCGAATACTGTCAATCCATATACTTTTCCAGTCATAGATACGTATTTTGTGAATGTGGAAGAGTCGAATCGCGAAGCGTTTTTGGCATATCTAGATGAGCATCAGCTCGAATATACGGCATATCAGGAAGTGATTGATGTTCTTCAGGCAAATAACAACCGTGTGGTAGAGGCCTCTTTACAGATAATGATTGCGGTCATACTTCTGTTAATCTTTATCCTGGTTGTTAGTCAAAGTGTAACTTATATGACAAATCAACTTGAAAACAAAGGTCAACATCGTATTCTGAATGAAATTGGGGTTTCATCTACGATTATCAGACGCAAGATGTGGCTGCAGGAGCTACTTACATTCGTCTTGGGGCTGATACTGGCCGCCATTCTTTATCTATTGCTATTTCCATGGGCGAAGGACAGTTTACTACAGGCTTATGGACTATTCTCTACGATTCCATTACCTCACATCGGGTATTGGATATATGGTGGAGTCTTAGCTGTGATTTTATCGGCTGTGATCGTACTATCTAAAATGAAAAGAAGGTTCACTTAAGACCTTCTTTTTCGTTGAGATAATATCTACTTGCAAGAGCGATTGTTTTCCCGTCCGTATATTCACCGGAAACAATCTTTTCCATGAGCATGCTAAGTGGTACAAAGTGAACATCGAGATATTCTCCTTGATCAAGCTTTTGACCTACAAATTCCAACTCTTTTGCTACATATAAATGGATGACTTCATCGAGATACGCCGGCGAAGGATAGAATACACCATAATCAACCCACTGTTTTGCGACATAGCCTGTTTCTTCAAGAAGTTCCCTTTGAGCAGTAACCATAGGTTCTTCGTTCTTTTCTTTTTTACCTGCAGGAAGTTCGGTCATCAGTTGAGCTGCCGCATACCGGTATTGCTCCACCATGATAACATGATGATCTTTGGTCAAGGCTAAAACACAGACACCCCCTGGATGTTCCACGACTTCTCTTAAATAGATGTGGTTATCTAAGATGATTTCATCGTGACGCAGATTGACAATTCGCCCTTTAAATCGTTTTTCACTAGAAATAGCCTTCTCAATTTGTTTCATCATGCACCTCATGCTTCAATATAGGCATTTTATCATTATCTGATATCAATTTGTATGAAAAGTTGTAAAATAGGTATATAGAAGGTGATTTAAATGAAAACTCACAAATGGCAACAAGCCATGTTCATTATAGGAGTCTTGATGAGTTTTGCTGTGATGGTTGCATGTGTCATTCTCGTTTACCAGACCTTTTTTAGGGATACATCAACGGATATTGATGATCCTAAAGATCCATACAAAATCATACGTGAAGAAATTCTTGAGGAAGCTAAAGTTCTTGTTTCAAAACACTATGTGGATGATGCTCTGGCTCTTATTACACAACGTCCGGAAATCCGTAACAAGGATGTGGATGCATACGTAGCACAACTCAAGATAGTTCAAAGCAGCTATGTACGATATCAGGGGCGCATTGAACACATCTTCTTTCATAGTTTGATTGTGGGTCCGCAGAAAGCGTATGGACCAACAAGCAGTGATCCAAAAGGGTATGATTTGTGGATGATTACCGTAGATGAGTTTAAAAAGATTCTCGATCAACTGTACAGTCGAGGGTATGTTTTGGTTTCGCTTGAGGATATCTATGAGCATGTGGATGGAAGGTGGGAAGAAAAACCTCTTTTCTTACCCTATGGGAAGAAGCCGCTGCTAGTTTCTGTTGATAATGTAGGTTATACAACATCGCGAATTAAAGATGGGTTTGCCTCAAAACTCATTCTGAATGAAGAGATGGAACTTATTAGTGAAATTACCCATTCAGATCAATCAAAGACATTAAGTAAGGAAGGAGATGTTTTTCCTATCCTTGAAACATTCCTTAAGAAGCATCCTGACTTTAGTTATCAGGATGCCCGTGCCATGCTTGGCGTTACAGGTAACATGGGAATTCTTGGATATGATCCAAATAAACCAGAAGAAAAGGAAGAAGCTATTCGACTTGTGAATCATATGAAAACCTTAGGCTGGGAGTTTGTGAATCACAGTTACACCCATGCGGCAGGCAACTACTATAGTGAAACATCGAAATTATCTTCTATTCAGGAAGACTTTGAACTGTTTCATGAAACAATGAATCCAATAATGGGAAAATCCAATGTTTTTATAGCTCCGTTTGGTATTTTACTGAAAGAACCGATGTTTAGCTATATCCAACAACAAGGCTACAATGTATATGCAACAGTTGATCGCCGTTCTCAACCTGTAATCCAACAAGGAAGTCTTCTCTTGCCAAGAGTAAACATTGATGGATTTGTCATGAGAAACGATACAGAGTATATTAACGAGCATTTCTTTAATGTGAGTGAAGTGTTTGATTCCTTGCGCAATCCATAGTCGAATTCCCTCTGTTGAACTTTGCCCAATAATGGTATAATAGTTCAAAAGAGGGATTTTAATATGCAAAAAGGATGGTTTATTACATTTGAAGGACCGGATGGAAGCGGTAAAACAACGATCAGTACCAATGTGTACCAGAAGCTTCTGACTAGTGGCCTGGATGTTATCTATACACGAGAGCCTGGAGGAATTGATATCGCGGAACAGATTCGCGGTATTATTCTAGACCCCAAAAACACGGCAATGGATGTGAAGACAGAAGCGCTTCTATATGCAGCATCTCGCCGTCAGCATCTTGTGGAAAAAGTATTGCCAGCGATTCAGGCAGGTAAAATTGTTATCTGCGATCGTTTTGTGGACAGTTCGTTAGCTTATCAGGGTGTTGGACGAGGAATTGGTATTGAAGAAGTTCTTTCCATCAATGAGTTTGCGATCGAAGGGTATTATCCAGATGTTACATTGTTTTTGGATATTGATCCAATTGAAGGGTTGAAACGCATTTCAAACCGTCATTATCGTGACCGTCTGGATCGGGAAGCAGAGGATTTTCATCTCAAAGTAGCTCTTGGATATCAGGAGGTTTTGAAGCGATATCGACATCGCATGCAAGTTCTTGATGCCAATCGTCCGGTAGAAGAGATTGTGAATGAAGCGGTACAATATATTTTAGCGAAGGTGAAGCCAAGTGTATAAAGATATCTTTATTCAACGACAACCTGTAATTTATCAAGTGCTGAAGCATTCAATTGCTTCAGGACAACTTGCGCATGCCTATTTATTTTCAGGTATGCGAGGGAGTCAAATGAAGGAAGCAGCTATTTTACTTGCACAAAGTCTGGTATGCCCAAACGGAGATTTATTTGCCTGTGAAACCTGTGATGTATGCCGTCGTGTTGCACATCACCAGTATACAGACATCATTTATATTGATGGAACCGATCGTACCATCAAAAAAGAAGAGATTCTTCAGCTTCAACGAAAATTCATGCAAACAGCACTCGAAAGATACAACAAAAAAGTCTACATTATTGAACATGCGGATCGGGCGACACCGGAAGCATTGAATAGCCTGTTAAAGTTTCTTGAGGAACCATCAGGCGAAGATACGACAGCCATACTGATCAGTGAAAACAGTGACCGACTGTTACCGACGATTTTATCAAGATGTCAAATTCTCAGTTTTGCAAGTTCAACTCAACAATCAGTGTATCATCGGGCGATTGATATGGGGATTACTCCATATGATTCGCATATCTGCTCCTCATTTATTAAAGATGAATATCAAATTGCAGCACTGGTAGATTCTGAGAACTATATTCAAGTGATGGATTCATTTCATCAGTTTTTAACTCAGGCATCTAACAACTTCTATTTTGCGGCACTCTATATGCAAAAAGAAGGATTTAATTCGAAAAATTCCAAGGGCAAAGAATTTATTGCTCTGTTTTGTGATATTGCGCAAGTTTTTTTCAAAGATGTGATTGCGCAGAACATGGTAGGAGATATTTGGTGGAATGATTTCATCATGTCCAGAAGATTTTCTACTGTAGCCTCATCAGCCATGCGTGTGTTTGCGGAGGGTAAAGACAAACTGGTCCGAAACCCAAATCTTTCACTACTTATGGATGAGATGATTTTTGAACTAGCAAACATTGAAACGATTGCTAAAAAGGAGGGATACCGTGGTTGAACACGTTAAAAACGAAGATGAAGTAGTATACGATCAGAACACATATCTATATGCCTGTTCTGTACGTTTTAAAGGTGCAAAAAAAGCCTATACGTTTGGCACTAACGTCGCGGATTACGCATCAGGTGATTTTGTAGTGGTTGAGACTATTCGAGGTCTTGAGTTAGGAGAAGTAATTGCGGATATTAAAAAAGTGGAGGATATGTCGATTTCGACACCACTAAAACCTGTTATCCGTAAAGCAACAAAACAGGATGCAGATAACTTTAATAGAAACAAAGAACTTGCATCGGAAGCGATGATAAAATGTTCGGATTGCATTAAAAGCTTGAAATTAGATATGAACTTGATTAGCGCAGAGTACACTCTTGATCGCTCAAAAGTTATTTTCTCTTATGTGGCCGATGAACGAGTGGACTTTAGAGAGCTATTAAAGGAACTTGCATCGATTTTCAAGTGTCGTATTGAACTGCGTCAGATAGGTCCAAGAGATAAAGCAAAACTTGTGGGTGGGCTTGGTACGTGCGGGATGGAAACATGTTGCTCACGTTTTTTGACTGACTTTGATGTGGTTTCTATTAATATGGCAAAAAATCAGCTTCTTGCTTTGAATATTCAAAAGTTATCAGGGCAGTGTGGCAAACTGATGTGCTGTCTAAAGTACGAAGATGACTTGTATAAAGAACTTCGAAAACATTTGCCTAAAATGAATGAAACTGTCGAGTTTAGAGGCAGAAGGTATCGTGTTTCTTCGATGAATGTTCTTAGTGGAACAGCAAAACTTGATAGTCGAGAGGACACTCAGTATATTACACTTAAAGAACTCGTAGACGAAGCTGTCTATGGAAACAGAAGATAGGAGTGATGACCATGCGTCGTCAGAAAAGTTTTGAAAATGAAATGCCTACCTGCTATGTGGTGGCAACACCGATTGGAAATCTAGAAGAGATGACACCACGAGCCATTGAAGTTTTGCGCTCGGT
>DOKQ01000137.1 GCA_003510215.1 Erysipelotrichaceae bacterium | reverse complement strand
ACCGGTGGATGTTACTGATGTGTTCATCGTCGGTGAACCTGAAACTCTTGATATGGTCAATCTGAGCAAAATCAAAGTACAACCTAACCCATCCTCTTCGACTTCGAGTATTATGGGACACTTTAGTACGGTCATGTTAAACAAAGATTACATGTATCTTGCCAAAGCAAACTATGGTTATAACGCAGATCCAGCTGCCACACAAATCACTTCCTCAGATATTCTTAAGGTCGATTATCAACGTGATTTCAATGTTCTTGCATCCGCAACAGTTACTGGAACTTTAATCAATCAGTTTGCCATGGATGAGTATGATGGTTACCTTCGGGTTGCAACCACAACTCATTATTACTCACCTCTATCTCCAACGCCAAAAACAACCAATCAGCTGATTGTTCTTGATCGTCAGCTAAAACAGGCTGGAGTCATTGAAAATATTGCGAACAATGAGCAAATCTATTCCGTTCGTTTTACGAAAGACCGTGGATATCTCGTTACCTTTGAACAAGTCGATCCATTCTTTGTCCTCGACTTAAGTAATCCAAGAAGCCCAAAAATTCTTGGCGAACTAAAAATCCCTGGTTTCTCCACATATCTTCACAAAGTCAGCGATACAACCGTTATGGGTTTAGGTCAAAATGTCAAAGTAGATCAGGATCGCTTAACCATTGACGGACTTAAGATTTCACTCTTTGATGTATCCAATGAACTTTCCCCAAAAGAGATTGATTCCTATGGGTTCAAACATCCCTATAGCTATACCGAAGCTCTACACAATCATACAGCACTTCTTACCTATCCAAAAACCAATCTCTTTGGGTTTATCTATATGGACTATGATATCGTTGTTTCCAATGAATATGGACTCTATCAGGCGCATGTATTCCTATTTGATACCGGCAATAATAAAATCAATGTACGATTGAATGCATCAAGTAAAGAACTTGGATTTGAATCAAATGCAATGGAACGCCTTGTCATCATTGATTATCATCTCTATATTTTCGGTTTTGACCAATGTACCATTGTTGATATTCAAACCGGACAAATCCAATCAAAAATCCTAGCCAACGAGTAAAACGGGTCGAACGACCCGTTTATTTATGCTATAATGCTTCTAGAAATGAGGTCTTATGAGCAAAATTAAACACATTGTACTGGATATGGGAAATGTCCTGATTGAGTTCTCCCCTTTTGACATTGTCAGCCGATTCACCCAAGACATTGATACCATCGAAACACTGATTGGCTCCATGTTTTACAGTTCTATCTGGCGCAGTCTGGATGAAGGTACCCTTGATGAAGAAGAAGCAAAGAAACTGATTTGCAAAAAGGTTGAGTCATCACTCCATCCTATCGTTCATCAGATTATTGATGAATGGTACAAACACATCGATGTCAAGGAAGAAATCTTACCATTAATTAAGCAGTTGAAAGAAAAAGGTTACGGTTTGTACCTCTTATCCAATGCATCTGAGCGCTTCTATGATTATAAGGATCAGGTAGAAGCGATGTCTTATCTTGATGGAATTCTAATTTCTGCCGATGTTCTGGTAAACAAACCCGATTTCAAAATCTATGATATACTTTGCCAGAAATTCAGTCTGAATCCGGATGAATGTCTATTTATCGATGATATGCCTGTAAACATTAAAGCAGCCATTGACTTCGGTATGCATGGATATCTATATCAGGGAAACATCGAGCTGTTAACCCGCTACCTAAAACGTCTATCCATTATCTAACGAAAGAAAACTTGCTTGTGGCAAGTTTTTTAGTTTATAAGCATTTCTTTCATGATACCCAGAACTTCAATTCCACTGACACTGGAAATATCACAGGATTCATTCATATTTTCAACATAAAGCAAATTATGACGGTCAAACACAAAGACACGAGCTCTTGAGATTTCATATTGATCATTTAGACTCACAACACTCATCAGATCCACAACCAAATCGAGCAGTAACATTGAAAGCCCAAGTTCAACCACATCATCACTCAACCGATAAACATCATTTTGCTTAACGAACAGATTTAATTTCACCGCTTCTTCCGGATCAATCTCCATAACCTCCAGTTGCAGAAAATCCATATGGTGAATCATCTGATTCAATGAGATGGCATGCATCTGATGCAACAGATCTTCTTTGCTAAACCAAATCGTTGCGGGCTGATCCTGAGCGATACCAAGAAGTGTTGCTTTACGCTGCCAATCAATCGCACAAATAAAAGTGCTTATGACAGATTGGGGAATTTGCAAAGATACATCCACATCCACATATTGACCATCACCCACAAATTCCTTCATATCTTCGTATGTAACATCTAAGGATACCGGATATTGAATAATGTAATGATCTTTCATCCGATCGACGGAAACACCTGGTCCTTGGGCAAAGTACACAGTCTTTTCCGTTGTATTGCCAAACTTATTCATCTGAAATCTTCGTGCTGAAGTGGCATTGGCCAACTGTAATAGCACCTGATGAACCTCCGGTGTAATGGTGTTATCCTGAGTGATGATTTCCTGCTCAAGACATGCATCACGATCCGCATCATCCAGCTGTTCCACTTTTTTTATTGCAGATAACATGGATAGTGGAGTTGGCGTATACGCATTTGCTAGCCAACCCAACATAGTTTCATTACATATAAATCGTTGTGACATACTAGTCTCCCTTCCCAAAGATGCTACCCACGATATCACCTTTTAATTTTTCCTTCGTCTGATCCATCACATTTTCACGAACGACGGTCCGTACAACACCCTTAGCCAGCGGATTATTTTTCGCAATCTTCATAAGACCATAATCATGAATATCCACACTGGAACCTTTACATACAGGCACAAACTTCTTTGCCTGATCCAGTTTAGCATCCACAAAGGCATCGACAGCCCCTTTCTGAAGACCACCCACTGTCCCCTCCAACACATCTTTACCTGCTATTGCGGCATCCAATCCACCCTGGACCCCTTCATTGATGGTATTGGCCAGTGAAGCCTTAAATGGTGAATCCCCACCTACTTTATCCTTCACCACTTCAGTGACTGCACCAATAGTTCCTTTGGCCAAATGTTTACCTGCATTGTTTGGATCTGCCATGGCATTACCCACACCACTGCCCAGCTGTTTTCCAGCTTTATATGCCAGCTTGATTTGCTGGCCGGCAGGACCGGTAACATGCGATAATCCTTCAACCATCACATCCGCACCATACTGAACTTTCTCAGCATATTGCAATCGTTTGTCCCAAGCATTGGAACGGTCGATATATCGTTGATAATCCTTCTGCATCTCAGCCATTCGTCGATCATAATCTTCCCACCGGCGTATATCAGCTTTTATCTTCATATCTTCCAGTTTTGCAACTTCTTTCTTATAACTTTCATGAAGTCGCATAAGATCTGGATTTGGTCCAATGGGTTTTCGGTCCATCGGTGTATAGTCAAACTCGCCACCGTGTTCCTTCAGTTCTTTTGTCAAACGAAACTCTCTTGCCTTAACCTGATCTAATCGACTCTCAACATCCTTCACATCATAACCACTATTTTTATAACCTTTTAATGTGGCTTCAAGCATGGAACGCTCTTCTTTTACTGCAACCATATCCACTTGACGCTGTTTTACCCACTCATCTTTGGCTTCGATCGCTGCCTGATGTTCAGCAGCTTCCTTGGCGATTTCATATTTCTGTGCCTCTTTAGTTGCAATCTGATGTTTAAGATATTCCTGATAATCCTCTACCTGCTTAGCAAGTTCAGCACTTCGAGGATCCGTTGGATCAGCTGTCTTTGAAGACTCTTCCCAGGCGGATGTCAGTTCATCCATTTCCTGCTGAAGCGAATCGATTTCCTGATCAATATCACTTTTGGCTGTGTTCAGTGAATGTTTTACAAATTCTTCCTGAACTTCCGCACTTTCTGCAGTTTCTCTTGCTATTTCCTCGGCAGTTTTGCGCAGATTATCCAGCTGCGCTTTTGCAGCTTCGATCATAACTAAAGCACCGCCTGCAGCTGCAACCGTTTTTGCAGTATCAACGATGACAACCCCAAAACTTTCCGATGAGGAGTTGGTAACAAAATCAACGCGTACCTTCATATATATCCCACCTTTCCTTATGGAAACAAAGGTTAATTACGGGTAAAATCGGACAACCACCCAAACATAGATTCTTCATAGAACAAGACATACACTTTCCTTCATATCGTTCTCTAAACTGCTCCATCGTTGGATGATCCCACGCATCCTGAAGTGATACACTTCCTAAATCAATGCCATCAAAACCCTCTTGCATAAAACTGCATGGAAACAGTCGTCCATCCGGTGTAATGTATGCTGAGAATCGACCAGCTTCACACCCTTCAATCGCACATGGATCAAGATTTCGGGTATGCATCAACAATCCAGGAACACTGCAACTATCAAACCCAGCCAAATTGGCATAGATCGGATCATCGAAGAGTTCAAAGAAAGTTCGTACTCTAGGGTCCGTGGCCTGAAGAACATGATCGAGTGTCCCCTGACCAATCGGTTTATGTAACAAAAAGATAATTCGATTGATTCCTTTAGGATACGAGTGATGCTTCAATAGTTCAATCGCTTCATCCAACGTTTCTGTACTCAGGCAGTAATGGATGTTAGTCTTGATCCCTGCTTTAATACAACGATGGATGGCATCGAGAGTATA
>DOKQ01000008.1 GCA_003510215.1 Erysipelotrichaceae bacterium | reverse complement strand
AGCCAATTGAAATAGCTATCGCAAACTCATACCCTTGTGGCTGCTGATATAGGGATGTAAACTTCATCATGGCTTCAGGACTCAAATGTCGGGGACGACCCACAATCACGCTGTCCAGCCCCATGGATTTCGCCGCAATCGCCAGATTTTCAACCGCAATACCACAGTCCACCAGTTGCATATGTTCCATCGAATTTGTGGAAATGACCACGACCAAAGGCGCTTTGTAAAAAAGTTTCATGCTTCCATAAGGATCCTGGTTGGTGTCATTGGCCATGATTTGTTCCATTTGCTCAATCACTTCCCCTTGCGTAATAAAACTGAAGTGCCATGGTTGACGGTTTTTTGCACTAGGTGAGGCTAATGCCACTTTCTTAAGTGCATCGATTTGCTGATCATTTAGTGGTTCACTTGAGTACTTCCGCACACTGCTGCGCTGGAGTATCACTCGAATGGTTTCATTCATAGATTTCTTCTCCTTTGGCCATTTCTCTGGCAAAATAGTGAATTCGTTCTTTGTATACTTTGGTTACAATCTCTTCCTGATCAAAGAACTGAATCAGTTTCATCAGAAATCGATCCAGCCAACTCATGGTTGAGTAATCCAGATGTGCCCCAAAACACATTTCAACCTTTGCATGTTCCAGTATTTCAATGGGGAAATTCAGCTTCATGTAGAGTCCGCATTTCTCATCATGATAGGCGCATAAAAAAATACCTATCTCTTTGTGTAAAAGATGATTCTGATGCTTTTTAATCCATTGGCTCATTTTTCGTGAGATACGGGATTCATATATGCTTGCTCCAAAAATGATCTGATCATAGTCCTGAAGAGATACAGACTGTACATCCGCAATCGAACAGAGTTTTACATGTTCATAAAACTTGTCAGCAAGCAATTGTGCACATTCTTTAGTTGTTTTATACTTCCCTGCATAAAGAATCAGTCTTTTTTTCATAGATTCACCCCAGCTGTTTCTATTATACCAATGATTGGAAAAAAAAGTACCCATTCAATTCGAATTGGTACGTTTGTTTTATTGATTAGTTAAATCTTCACCATTGGAAGCAATGACTTGTTTGTACCATTCAAACGATTTCTTTTTCATTCGCTTAAGGGTACCTTGACCATCATTATCCTTATCCACATAGATAAAGCCATATCTTTTCTTCATCTCACCGGTAGAGGCAGATACTAGATCAATGCATCCCCAAGGAGTATATCCTAATAAAGCAACTCCATCCAAATCTACCGCATCAATCATTTCCTTGATATGGTGTTGCAAATACTCGATACGATAGTCATCGTTAATCTTTCCATCAATCACTTCATCATTGGCACCAAGTCCGTTCTCTACAATGAATAATGGTTTCTGATAACGGTCATAAAGCTCATTCATCGTCGTTCTTAGACCTTTCGGATCAATTTGCCAACCCCATTCACTCGCTTTTAGATGTGGATTTCGAAGTGTTTTAAAGACGTTTCCAGCAGTTTGATTTTCCCATGCCTTTGGATCTGCACTAGTTAAACGGGAAGAGTAATAACTGAAGGCAATGTAATCGACTGTGTGCTCTTTTAGAAGTTCAAGATCTCCTTCTTTGATATCCAATGTAATTCCACTTCGCTCAAGATATTTCTTTACATACGATGGGTATTCACCACGAGACTGAACATCAATGAAAAAGTAGTTTTCACGATTCTTGCTTTGGGCCATGAAAATATCTTCAGGATGACAAGTGTTGGGATAGGTTAATCCTGCCGCAAGCATACAGCCTACTTTATTTAATGGATTGATCTGATGGGCAATCTTGGTTGCTATTGAACTCGCGAGTAAAAGATGGTGAGCTGCCTGATAGAGAACCGCATCTTTATTTTCACCTTCACTAAATGAAATCCCCGCTCCGACAAATGGCAGATGCAAAAGCATGTTGATTTCATTAAATGTCATCCAATAGGTTACCAACTCTTTGTATCGTTCAAGAATAACGCGAACATACTTTTCAAAGTGAGCAATCATCTCACGAGATCGCCAGGCTCCGATGGTTTTCGCAAGATGAAGCGGTACATCAAAGTGTGATATGGTCACCACGGGTTCGATTCCATAGGCTTTGCATTCTTCAAAAAGGCTCTGATAAAAAGCCAAGCCCTCTTCATTCGGTGTTTCTTCGATGCCGGTTGGGAAAATGCGTGACCAGGCAATGGAAGTTCTAAAACTTTTGAAACCCATCTCTGCCAATAGTTTAATATCTTCTTTGTACGTGTGATAAAAGTCGATTGCTTCATGACTTGGGTAGTATTGATCTGCAGATACTTCAAAAGATACTGCATCTCCCTTCATCACCGGGAAGCGATTTTTCCCCATAGGGACAACATCAATGTTGGTGAGTCCTTTGCCACCATCAAGATGGGCTCCTTCGAGCTGATTGGCAGCGACTGCACCTCCCCATAAAAAATTTTTTGGTAAACGGCTCATAATGAATCCTCCTTTATATAAAGAAGGGAAAGCGAACTTTCCCCGTGTTGTATGATTTATGCGTTTTCTGCTGTTTCATCAGCCAATGCTTGCTTATCAAGAATTCTGAAGAACGGGAAGTAGATGACTGCCTGAACCACAATCAATACTGCCTGAACAAGTAGAATCTGTAATCCGCCTTGTAACCATCCGTGTAGAAGTACAGGAGTTCCAAGTGGTAGTGCAATTCCACGTAGAGGTTCAATAATGCCTGCGATGGTTAATGCGTAAGGAATTAAGAACATCAGGATAGGTGTGAAAATAAATGGTACAATCATCAATGGGTTTAGAACCATGGGTGTTCCAAAAACGATTGGTTCATTGATTCCAGCGATAACGGATGGCAATGAAAGTCTTCCCAGCGTTTTGTAACGTTGTGATTTTGATGCAAATGCCATGATAATAGCCAAGCCTAGAGTCGCTCCTGAACCACCAATAAGAATGTAAGTACCAAATGTTTGCCAGACAATCGGATTTGGCAAGGCTAATCCTGCCTCATAAGCCGCAAGGTTTTCAAGACTAAGTGGTAGTAGCATTGTTTGTAGAAACGGTAAGACAACCATAAAGCCATGAATACCGAAGAACCACAATACTTGTGCGATGATAATGAACCCTACAATGGATAGTGGATTGGATCCAAGCGCTTGTAGAGGTTGTTGTAAAAATGAGTAAACAAACTGATTGGCATGACCATAAGCAGTTAAACTGAATCCAAAACGGATAAGTGCAAAGGAGATTGCAACCACAAACGCAGGAATCAACGCGCTAAATGAGCGACCAATCGTTGGAGGTACGCTATCAGGCAGTTTGATAACCCATCCTTTTTCAATAACAAACAAGTACACCGTAGGTGCTAATAGACCTACGATAATTGCCATAAATAATCCACGAGCGCCTAAGAATCCTGTTGGAATCGCACCCGCAATACTAACTAATTCTTTGCTTTCTGCAGCTGTTCCACTAACTCCTAGAGGAATAAGCAATAAAAATGCGAATAGGGCTAATCCACCCACAATTAAGCTGTTGGATTCAAAACCACGCTTTTTTGTGAAACTGTAAGCAATAAATAAGACTGCATAGATGGACAAAGCATCTGTTGTAACTGCTGAAATAAAACCAAAGATAGGCTTAGCTCCAACAGATACTAGAAATGCCTGGTAACCACCGACTTGCAATGTACCAAATAATGTTGCGATTGCACCAATCATAATGATTGGAAGCAAGATGGCGAATCCGTCAGATACGGATGAAAGGTATTTGTTCCCTTGTACTTTTCCAGCTACTGGAATCAAGTATTTCTCGAGAAACGCTGTAAATTTTTCCATAAATATACTCCTTTTCTTTCCCCTTAATTGTAACCGGATTCACTGCTAAAAAAGAACTTCAGCTTTTGAAGTTCTTTCCATGATTTATCCTTTATTTTCAGTTTTTGATAGATTCTCCAAATAATAGTAATACCGGTTCACTAAGACCTCTACGAGGAGCTGAATCTTGTATCTTCCCATCTTTGGTGCATTACGTTTTCCAAGAAATAAGACCTGATCAAAACGCTCAATAAACTTAACCCCTGGGTTTTGAGTAAATAAAACCTTTTTGGCTGATGTCTGTAGGATTTGAATCATTACTTGGCGATTTCGCACGATAAAGTTACCTTCCGCTGAAAAAACCATCGCACAATCCTTATCCGTCAGTTGGGATGCGGAGTAGGAAGAATCTTCCTGCAGATCATAAAATTCGATGTATTTTCGTTGCAGTAACATCAGATACTGGAAGTACTTGGCAAAAAAGGCAGGCAATTGAGTTGCATAAACAATAACTCGATCGCTTTGATGCATCAGAGAAATAATCTGGTCCAAAACTTCATAATCAATGGATGAAGCAAAATCTGAAAGAGCATTTCCAATTTCTGAGGTATAATTCACCAATACATCATTACCCTGTTGAAAGTTCAACCCTTCAAGATTATCACTCATCGATTCATAGCTGGTTAAGTGAAATTCACCAATCCGTTGTTTTAGTTCCGCAAAATTGGCTAATCCGATGGTTTTGCAAAAACGGCTTACCGTGGAGATTGAGGTATAGCACTCATTCGCCAACTCATTAATGGTGATATCTTCGACACGTTGGATATTTTTTAATAAATACAAGGCAATCCCCTTGTCTGTGTCGGACTCGGAAGCCGAATTGATTAACGCCTGAAGTTCATAGACTAAATTTATGGACATGTCATCACCTTTCTTCATCATTCGAATATAGTTTATCACAATTCCTACATACTTTCACGTTTTCATGATGAACGGAGCTAAAGATCATCGTTTCTAGTGAATTGACTTTTTTATGGTTGGAAAAAAGCGCGTATCTTCCTGAATCATATGCTTTAACACCACATCTTCAATAATGAAAGAGAAGAATGTACTCATGTACCCTTTATCTTCAAGAAAATCTTTTCTTAAGCCCAAAGCTTTCTCGATAAGCAGCTGATGTTTGATCATATGATCTTCAATCTGATCGTAGTTCAGTTTTCTTAAGACATGCTCCTCATATGCAAAATGCTGGGACGTATGTTGAATGAGTTTATCGAGCATAAACAAAATCTCTTCTTTCGTCGCTTGCATGGTTGTCATTTCAAGCAGCTGATTGGCTAAATCAATCAAATTTTTGTGTTGCGCATCAATTTGAGAATGCCCACTATCCCATACATGTCTCCAGGAAATCTTCATGGATGCAAATGGTATCTCTTCATCACTTTGATAGACGACAACCTGATTTCGACCACTGTGTTTCGCCTTATATAATGCCTTATCCACCCGATTAAGAATGGAAAGCACAGTATCTGAGGCAAGGACCAAGGTAACTCCAAGACTTATGGTCACCTTCTTGACAATGTCGAAATCATGTTGTTCAACGAGTGAGCATATCTTGTTGGCAACGATTTTAGCTTCTTCAATCCCAGTTTCAGGTAGTAATAGTAGAAACTCTTCCCCACCCCAGCGAGCAAGCATATCCGTAGAACGAATATGATTTGAGATAAGTGAAGAGATAGCTATAAGCACTTCATCCCCGACTGAATGCCCAAAGTTGTCATTAATTCGTTTAAAATGATCGATATCAAAAAAGATGACCGAGCACTCTCGATGATATCTTCTGACCATCCCACATTGAACATCGAGCTGTTCTTCAATAAACGCTTTGTTATACAAGGAAGTCAGTTTATCCTTTCGAATCAGATAATTCAAACGTACATTTTCTTCCATTAAACTGATCAAACGCTGCTGTTGCTGTAAATACTGATTTGCTAGGTCAATATCCATCGATTGACTTAATAACAGTGTGCATCCGAAAATCTGTTTTGAATCCAAATCAATTTGAGTCAGAACCTGTGTATTGATAGCCTCATGATCCATTTCAAAAGAAACTACATCCTTGCCATAGATTAAGTATGGATCATTGTTTCCAGCTTGAACCAATTGATATCTTTGCAGAAGCAAAGGAATGACATCATTTACTGTTTGGTGTAATATCCGTTGTTTATAAGGGTGTTCCGTATAAAACTCGATTTCATCAGCTTGGACATCATAAATCCAGCACATATCTTCAAAGTGTGTCATGATAAAATGCTTGTCTTTTACCTTATGTTCCCAAAAACTGTTCGTTTGAATCGAAGATTTCATCCTTTACCTCCAAAACACACTGTGCGAGTGTGTTGATTAGCCAATCAAAGCTCGATAAGGATACACGTTCCGTCCATTGATGTGCATCCTTTCCTAATGGCCCAATATTGATCATTTCACAATCCAGAGCTGACATCATATGTAACATCCGCTCATCAAGTCGATGATCATTGGGCAGATACTGCTTTAAAGCTTTAATTTCATGTTGATTAACACCCTTAACAAAACTCATATCTGAAATGTATGGATAATAAGGTTCGATGGTGTACGGATGAGTCGATCGAACATTCGATTGAATATATGTAACAAGGGGTGAGTGTTGCGGATCGATGGTGAAGGCAGGATAATAGGGTGGACTGATGTACAGGACAATAAGTGCCTCATCATTCATCACACTTTGATAACTATCTTGGACGTATCTATAAGCTTCCAAACGTTCATCCGGTAGATGGAGATCGAGTTTGCTTTTTGAAAGTTGTTTTTGCGTTATCACTCGGATAGGCACTGGTTCTTTTGTGCTGCCTTGTGCACTTAGTGCAAGACGCATTTTCTGTTGAAGTTCTTCCACCACTTGCTGTGCGATGACTTCAAACATATTCATCCATTGCTCAATTGGGCGTTTGTAAAAACAAACATTCACATATCCCCAGGCCATTTTAGCTGTCTGCACACTGTATGCCTGCTGGCTGTCTTCGATATGTAGTGGAACCATCACAGGCGAAACTTTACCTAGGGATGTTTCGCTTAACTGTTGATTGTAACAGAGTTTACTTATTAGGGCACTTAGAATCATGCTTGCATCTATACCTTCCAGCGGATCAGATGCATGAGCTTCTTTACCAAAAACCGCTATGTTCAATAGAAATTTTCCAATGGTTCCACAGTACATCGTATATTCATCACTGTCTGTCGTTTTTGGCGCTGTATAATCCGTATCGATGACGCCCAGATAAGTCAAATGAAATGTATCTCTTATATTGATGAGTTTTGAAAGAATACTTTGCATACCCAGTGAGTTTCCCTCTTCATCACAGACAAAACCGATGATCAGATTAGCTTTGGCAAGGTGAGGATATTGATCAAGTAAGGTGCAAACTTCACACCAAGCTCCAACCCCTGCTTTCATATCCAAAGATCCACGTCCAAAAAGATAGTCACTATTCATTAGGTCCTGCTGAACCGAAGGTTTGAACTGAGCTAAGTCCTGCAAAAATGCCTGTTTCAGTGATTCACTCTCGGTTGCCAGGTCACGATATTTTCCATAATCAATAGTTGATACGGTATCGATATGGCCAATACCAATCAGTGTTGGTCGTGAGTGATCAAGAATCATGGAAGCTACCAGACTTTTCCGTTGATACGGATCATTTTCCGCTTCCACAAAACTGAGGTGCTCCGGATTTTTTATGAAATAATCCAGTTGGGATAGTCGCTGGTAGAGCGCATCAGCCATCAGGTTTTCTCCTTCAGTGGATACTTCGCTTCGAATGGATATCAGTTTCTTTAGCCATGCGTGTGCATTTTGTTTGTTCATTCGATTCACCTTCTTTAGACTCTATTCTACCAAAAAAAGAAGCCCTCTAGTAGAACTTCTTTTTGATTTGCATTTATTTACTTTATATTGCTTTTAAGGACGATAGAATATTTGAACCCAACGATATCTACCGTTTTCATCTTGAGTAATACTTACAGCCATTTCAGTGAACTTATCAGCCAAGATGTTGGCACGATGACCTTCACTACCCATCCAACCGGCCACAACTGCATCAGGGCTTCTGAATCCAGAGGCAAGGTTTTCACCAATGGAACGATAGGTTAGATCAAATGCTGTAAAGAAACGACTACCATCTGGACGTGTATGTGAGAAATGAGTAATGATTTCCTGAGCACGAATATCTGCACCTGGTTGAAGTTTACTATTGTACTTAAGTGCAGGTAGACCTGCTTTTTCACGTTCAATATTGGTTAAGCGAATAACTTCCATTTCCCAGGTTGATGCGGGCGATGAAGAAACAGCTGAAACAACATTTACCGTATGAGTTGCTGTGATGGATCCTGTTGCACTTTTCACTGTTACCACAGCGCTTCCAATAGCATTAGCTACAACGGAACCGGATGCACTAACGGATAGAACCGCATCATTGGATGATGACCATACCACATCCTTGTTTGTTGCATCAGATGGTGATACAACGACGGAGAAAGTTGCTTTTGAACCCAGTGTCAACGAGTTGACTGTATTTGATAGTGTTAATCCTGTTACTTCTTTGATTGTTGGTGCTGGAGCAGGAGTTGGTGCAGGAGC
>DOKQ01000085.1 GCA_003510215.1 Erysipelotrichaceae bacterium | reverse complement strand
TATCCTATTGCCAAGAAAATTGTGGCGGCAAGGGAAGTGGCACCGATTGAAACCACATTTCAGTTGGTGGATATCATTAAATCAGCATTACCTGCCAGAATACTCAGTAAAAAAGGTCATCCGGCAAAACAGAGCTTTCAGGCACTTCGCATGGAAGTGAATCAGGAACTTCAATCAGTTAAAACAGCGATTGCGGATGGGTGTGAACTACTTAAGCCTTCCGGCATCGGCTGTGTGATTACGTTTCATTCTCTTGAAGACCGGATTGTCAAAGATATATTCAAACAGCTAAGTAGCGCACCGAAAACAAACAAACGATTACCGATGGAAGAGGTTGCGGTAGACTTTACGCTTATTACCCGCAAACCGATAACAGCATCACAGGAAGAATTGGAAGAAAATCCGAGAGCGCACTCCGCAAAACTTCGGGTGATTCAAAGGAAAGGGGATTAGGTATGGCAAAGACAATTAAACGGCGTATAAAGAAACATCGCATTCGCAAATTTGTAATCCTTACTCTGTTCCCACTGGCAATGATGGGATCATTGGCTTCAAATCTCTTTTTGCGAAACTATCAGGTATCTCTTGAAGTAGCGACGCAAAATACGCAGAGACAAATCACCGCAGTAACGAAAGAAAATGAGTCCAAAAAGATGGAAATTGCTCGTTTGAGTAATTATGACCGAGTGGTTGCCATTGCGAAAGAAAATGGATTCACACTTGTCCAGCAAAATGTCATTACGATTCAAAACAACGAGTAGAATCGCTCGCTGCAATCGAATCATCCTGTTATTTGCGTTACTTGCGATAGCGATTTTATCGCTGATTACGGTCAATCTATTTCAGGTCGTCATTGTGGGACGACATATGCACTCAAATACAGATATTACTCATTATGCCAATGGCATATATACACATAAGGAAGTTCTGCGTGCATCACGCGGACAGATACTCGATCGCAATGGGGTCGTTATTGCTCAGGACGTGGTCTCTTATACGCTGATTGCAGTGTTAAGTGATACACGTGTTTTTGGTGACGGTCGCCCCGGGTATGTGGTCGATAAGGAAGCCACTGCAGCAGCACTGTCACCGATGTTAGGTATGAGTGAAAGTGCTATTATGGAATATTTGCAACGTCAGGTCTATCAGACTCAATTCGGTACTAGGGGACGAGGATTGAGCCTTTCAGTGCGTCAGCGCATTGAAGCACTTGAACTTCCTGGTTTATTATTTGAAGAAACGGTGATTCGAAACTATCCATTAGGCGTCTTTTCTTCTCATCTTATCGGATTTTCTCAATATGAAGACTCTATCGCTCAACTGGTAGGAAAGATGGGTATCGAATCTGCGTTTAATGACTATCTTATTGGTATTAATGGATATAAGGAATATCAATCAGATATCAGCGGTTATATCTATCGGGATATGTATCAGTACGAAGAACCCGCTGTTCACGGCAATCATGTGACATTAACCATCGATCGGGGAATTCAGGAAAGCCTGGAAATGGCTTTTGAAATGTCTGCTTCCATCAATGGGGCAGTTCAGTCCTTTGGCAGTGTGATGGAAATCTCAACAGGAAAAATCTTGGCCTGGGGTCAGTCTCCAAGTTTCGACCCCAATCAGATGAATATTAGTGATTACACGAATATTGGTGCTCAGATGGCTTTTGAACCTGGATCCACCATGAAAACATTTACCTACGCTGCCGCCATCGATACCGGTGTGTATGATGGTCAGGCATTAAGCAACGGGAATTTTTTCCGCATGGGGATTAAGGATGGTTTACCGGTGATGGTCAGCGAACCTTCCCAAACCTTCAGTATTATTCGAAATGCCAATCGTAGAGAGTATGGTTTGGTCAGCTATGATGAATCGTTTATGCGTTCGTTAAACACAGCCATTGCGGAGTTATTATCTTCGCGTCTAAAACCATCGGTATTTGAATCCTATCTTGATCGTTTTGGCTTCTTTAAGCCGGTTTCAACAGATAAGATACTTGAAACTTCAGGAAACAAGGTGTTCCGCTACCCTATCGAAATGGTCACCACTGGCTATGGTCAGGGATCAACCGTGACGATGCTTCAGATGCTTCAGGCGCATTCAGCCATTTTCTCTGATGGAACCATGGTAAAACCATATGTGGTAGAGCAAATTACTGACCCAGTATCAAAACAAGTTTTATATCAGGCCAATACCACCGTCATTTCCAATCCAATTAAGCCTTCCACCGCATTTGCCATGCAGGATCTGATGATTCGTACGGTGAGTGATCAAATAGGAACAGCCCGTTTCTATCAGATTCCCGAAGTAGCCATTATGGCTAAAACCGGGACTGCTCAGCTGGCGGAAGAAGGTGGTTATAGCTCAACCATGAACCTGCACTCCATCGCGGCTGCGATGCCAGCAGACAATCCTAAATACATGGTATTTTATGCATTTGTTTCACCGGTAAGCAACCGGGCTCACGTTGATACCGATGCAACCAAGAGCCTATTCCGTAAGGTAGCCATGACCTTCAATCTGTCGGATGAAGATAGAGATCCAATGAGTGAAAAGGAAGTCACCATCGTAACATTACCTTCCTTTATCAACCGACCGGTCTCCGATGTACTCACGTTCAGTAATGCACATGCAACTCAAACGGTCGTGATTGGTTCCGGTTTAACCGTGATTGATCAGTATCCGGAAAGTAAAATCAGTGTTTTGAGTACGCAGCGTCTTTTTGTTCGAACCGAAGGGAAGCAGCGGGTCATAAACGATCTCTCTGGGTATTCCAGAAAAGATGTGCTGGTTTATGCTCAACTTGCAGGAATCGATGTGCAAATCGAAGGAGAAGGGTATGTTATTGCTCAATCCATCGCCCCAGAAACAATAGTAGGGGATGATGATCATCTTGTTGTTCGGTTGTCTTTAAATCCCTAGAAAAAGTGGGATGGCAGATTATAATAAACGTAAATGTCATTATGTTTTACACTTAATGAGCAATAATAGTCAGAAACTCCAAAAAATTTGAAAGTTAATACTTTGATCTATGTTATAATTTATCATATTTTGCAATTGAACATCTCATAAAACGATAAGCTAGATCGTTCTTAAAATGAATCTCTTTAATATTTACGTGAGTAGACGATGCACATAGTTGATTCGATTAAATATAAGAACTACATAATTGAAAGACATATTTTGAGTATTTCAATCTAGTTTTGAAAGGAGACATCAATGACTGCTAGAGTGGTTAAAAAATTTGCTGACATTGAAAGTCAATTAAAAATTCAAAAAGACAGACAACTGGAAATTACTGATATTGATCGGTTTAGAGAATGTCTTTTATCGTACAATTATTT
>DOKQ01000016.1 GCA_003510215.1 Erysipelotrichaceae bacterium | reverse complement strand
ACCAATATAGATCACAGGATCCAAGTACGTTTCCATTTGAATTTCTGGCCGAATCACCTTGACTGAAAGTATAGCTTTTTTGACAATATCAGTCATATTAATCTCACCCAGGTCTACCCCTTCACTCGCAAGATAACCAAGACGATTTAAAAGCAACAAGCTTTGTACCTTCTTCTCCAATCGATCTGCATGCTCAATGATAACATCCACACTCTTTTCAAGTGTTTCATACGGATAAATCCCATCTTTAATACTTTCACTGTAGGACTTAATTGTTGCTATTGGGGTTTTGAGATCATGAGAAATATTATGTAACATTTCTTCCTTCAACCTTTCACTTCGCTCAATCTCTTCCTGCATTGCCACAAGTGCCCCCGCAACTTCGCCGATTTCATCTCTTCGATCCACTTTCAATTCAGCATGTTCACCTTTTCGAATACGCTCAATGTATGCTCGAATCTGATTGAGCGGATGTATCAGATACGCTACCCAAATCATTAGGAGGATGAATAAGAGACTTACAACAATAACAAGTATATTTACAACACTATTTAGTAACGTTGTTTTAAACTCGTCACGGTAATTATTTGATATCAACGTGACAATTCGTGTCTGATTATCAATATAAGTAATTGTATAGAGCATACGCTGTGAATCACTATACGAGATATAATCTTTCGTTCTTTCATTTTGACCCCAGGCATTCGTCATCAACTCGAGCCTTAAAGTATCAGATAATTGAATAGCCGAGCTGCTAGACAGAGGTTCTTTGTCCGAAAAGTAAATAATGTGCACTATATTAGGGTCATTGGCTCCGTAAAGAGCATTATCATCAATGCTTAACCTATAGTTATAAATAATGTTCGCCTGAGTTCTCTTGATAATCCCATACATCTGATTGCGAACAAACCCATCTATGTTCCATGAGAGAAATAAGAAGAAAAAAGACACAAAAATGATGATGAACAAAAATACAATTCCGAAGAGTTGCTGAGTCAACGATAACTCTTTGAATATTTCACGAATCTTCTTTATCATCCTAAGCGATACCCAAAGCCATAAATGGTATGTATCCCAAGATTTGGCATTTTTCTTCTTAATCTTCGTAGTGTATCATCCACAACTCGATCAGAACCAAAATAATTCACTTCCCAAACCTTTGTTAGTATTTGCTCTCTTGAAAAAGCAGTACCTTTATTTTTTACAAACAGAATCAGTAAATCAAATTCTTTTGTCGTAAGGTCCAGTTCTTCATCCCTAAACAACACTTTTCGTTGAGATTCATCTATGATATAACCATCAATTTCAATGTGGGTGACTTCATCTTTATATACACGACGCAAGATATTATTAACACGTAAAATTAACTCTTTTGGTGAAAATGGTTTAGTAATATAATCGTCACTACCCTTTTCCAAACCAATAATTCGATCGAACTCTTTATCACGAGCTGACATGAAAATAACCGGAACATTTGGGTTCTGATTTTTAATCGATTCAATTAAATCAAATCCGCTTTTATCATCAAGCATAATATCAAGAATCCACAGAGAGACATCATCATCTTCCACAGCAATAGCCGCTTGTTCATAGGTCAAATAGGACCTGGTTTCGTACCCTTCCTTTTCAAGATATCTTCTTACAAGTTCATTTAGATCTTTTTCATCTTCAACAACATTGATGACACGTTTCATGATTTATCACCTCTAATACTATCAATCATAGCAGAAAAAAAGGACTGATTAAAGTCCTTTCGTCTGAATCAAATCAACAACTTCATTTACTAGCTGATGGCATACATCCTCGCTGGATGCTTCCACCATAACTCGAACAAGCGGTTCAGTTCCAGATGGACGAACAAGGATTCGTCCATTACCATGCAACTGTTCCTCAAGCTCCTTGATTTTATCTTTTAGTTCAACATTTTCCATAACATCAAACTTATCCATGACCTTCACATTTTTCAGTAACTGAGGGAAAATCTCAACCGATTTGGTTAACTCATCCAAAGATTTATTTTGCTCAATCATTACTTCAAGAATCTTGACTGCAGTTAAGAGTCCATCCCCCGTCGTTGCATGATCCTTAAAGATAATATGACCCGATTGCTCTCCACCAAGTTTATAGTCTTTTTGAACCATTTGCTCATAAACATACTTATCACCAACCTGTGTTTGAACAAAATCAATGGAAGCTTGCTTAAACGCCTTATACAGACCCAGATTTGACATAACTGTAGTTACAATCATATTGTCCTTTAAAAGATTCTTGGCTTTTAAATGAAGACCACATGCATAGAGAATTTTATCTCCATCCACAAGTTCACCTCGGTGATTCACTGCAATCAGACGATCAGCATCACCATCAAATGCAAATCCAACGTCTGCCTGATGTTTAATCACTGCCTGTTGCAGCAACTCAGGATGGGTAGAACCACATTTTGTGTTGATATTCACTCCATTTGGTTCATCATGCATACTAATTACTTCAGCATTCAATGATGACAACATCTTTAACGCTGTTGT
>DOKQ01000057.1 GCA_003510215.1 Erysipelotrichaceae bacterium | reverse complement strand
GTTATAGCTATACTAACCGCTTCCATGCTTTATGTTGGGGTAGCCATCATGTTGAACAATCCACTTGAACTTCAGAACATTTTTGTGTTCATTACGTTTGGTGTTTTACTTGGAACAATTTTTGCTTGCTTTGTCTATTTTAGATTGGCTATTGGATTTTACTTGTTTCTAGTCTCTTACATCGTTGCCTTTGCGACCATGTTTGTCACCTTCACTCAAGATCTTGATGGTTGGGGTGGGATTATCGCTATTATACAACTCATGTTTATATTGGGTATCGGGCTCATCAGTTCACTTGTTGCTGAATTCGTCATATTCATCATTAGACGAAGTAAAGAAAATAAAAACAGATAAAAAAGCAAAAAAGATAGAAAAAGAAAACGCGAAGGGTTGGTTTATACCCGACGCGTTTTTATTTATGATAAGGTTCATTGTTGAAAATTTTATATGCACGATAAATCTGTTCCATGATGAAAAGTCTTGCCAACTGGTGTGGAAATGTCATATCTGATAATTTCAGCAAATAATTAGCACGATCCTTTAGTATCTGATCTACACCATATGAACCTCCAATGACAAACGTCAAATCTGATCTTCCATATGTGTATTGATGAAAAATATAGTCAGAGAACTGCTCTGAAGTCATTGTCTTCCCTTTTAAATCAAGTAAAACTACATGCTCATGACTTTTAATTACATTCAGTATTGACTGACTTTCTTTCTGCTTAACAAGATCAATATCAGCTGCTGATGCATTTTTTGTAAGCATAACTTCATCAATTTCAATCACATCTAACTTTGTGTAACTACCCAGTCGTTTGATATACTCATGAATTAACTCTTTATTTGCTTTTTCTTTAATTTTACCGATCGCTACAACCTTAATCATTGAAGTCTTACCGACATGCTCAACTGTTCGTTGTTTCTAAGAACAACAATGCGAACTGAATCATTGACTTGCTTGCTATACAACATTTTTCTAAATTGCTTAAAGTTTTCTATCTGTACATTGTCAAACTGAAGAATAATGTCGCCTTCCAGAATGCCTGCCTGTGCAGCCGGACCACCAATAACAACTGAGGTTACGTATAGACCACCTGTCTGAGTCAAAGGAATTCCGTATACATTCTTCTGGAATATAGATAAATCGCTTATACCGACTGCAGAAACACCTAACACAGGCCGTATAACACGACCAAACTGCTCCAACTGTTCCATAATTGGAACAACCTCGTTGATTGGTATGGAAAACCCCATTCCTTCAACCGTATCAGAAGCGATTTTCATGGAATTAATACCAATTAATTCGCCCGCAAGATTGATAAGAGGGCCACCACTATTCCCAGGATTAATTGCGGCATCCGTTTGAAGTACAATCATATCCCAGTCATTGATTCCATTATTGTTTAAATCAACAGGAACGACTCGGTCCTTTCCAGACAAAATTCCCATAGTGACTGATCCCTGGAATTCCTGACCCAATGGACTTCCAATAGCTAAAACCCATTCACCCACTTTTGAGACCGCAGAATCACCAAACTTGAAAGGATTCACAGGAAAATCGACTGCAACACTAATAAGTGCCAAATCAGTGTAAATGTCGGAACCCATAAGTTCTCCAGGAAATGTTCGTCCATTGGCAAAGATAACTTCAATCGTATCCGCATTGGTAATGACATGATTGTTTGTAATAATCATCACCTGACCACTGCCAACTTTATATATGGCTCCACTTCCCGAGCCAAAAAGAATCCCTTGCCGATAGGAGGATATCCCTACCACTTTCTCAAGGGAATTTTCTACAACTTGAGTTACATCTGTCGTAAATTGTGTTACTTTGTTTTCAATAATCTGAGTCGTTTGTGTGACTCCTCCGTTTTCTCTTAAGGAGATTACCTCAAGAGATAAAAAGATATTCCAACCGACCAGCACTAAAATCATCAAGTAAAGTCCCGTTTTTTTCATTGCGTACCTCCAATAATCATATCGATTTGCTTTGCAACTTTGATTTCTACTTCCACAATATCCTCTAGCGCTTCTTTAACTGTGCTAAAGGCTAATGCATGCGTGTTTGCCTCTTCACTAATATGAGCTAACACGATTTCTTTAATCGCTGGACCCACCACTTTTTTTAACACCAAAGCACAAGCTTCATTACTTAAGTGACCACTATCTGATAAAATACGAGACTTTGTCGAAAATGGTCTGCGCGAGTTCATAAGCAACACGGGATCATGATTGCTTTCAATCACAATATAGGTCGCGTTATGTAAAAGAGGCAATAACGAATCATTGACATACCCGGTATCTGTCATATACACCAATTTCTCATGAGCTGATACAAAAATATAACCTACAGTTTGTTCGCTGTCATGTGACAACGGAATCGGAGTAATCGTTATATCTTTGATTTTAAATGTTTCAAGTGGCTGAACAAGTTCAAAATGGTAGCCATTCAGAAACTGAACAGGTGAATATTTTGGTACATCAGCAAACATTCTTAGCTGACTGATATGGTCGGTATGTAGATGTGTAATGAGTAGTCCATCGACTTGTGTATAGTTTACTCCAATCGTGTGAAAACTTTGTGTTAGATGCTTTTTCGTTGAGCCACAATCGACGACAATTGTGGCTTCGTTTGATTGCAACACAAAACAATTTCCTTTTGAACCACTAGCTAATACATGATATTTCATATGTTAACAGCCCATATATCGACAAGGATTTACCTTAACACGATTGACATGAATTTCGAAGTGAACATGAGGACCTGTAGTATATCCTGTTAAGCCAATACGTCCGATAATTTCACCTTTTTCTACTGCAACCCCCACTGGATAGTACCCTCTAGAAGCCATATGACCATAGTAGGTTCTAAGTCCGTTTTGATGATCAATAATTACATAATATCCACTGATATAATGGTAGCCATTTTGAACAACCACCCCACGATCAGCAGCATAAATATTCCCAAATCGATTGTAGCGGCTAGCAATATCGATTGCCTGATGACCTGAGTAGCAATACCATCCACAGGTAATACGAGGACTATCCACTGGCCAACGGAAGTTTCCACTACCAATACCAGGAATTACCTTGGTTCCCACATGGACAACCTCACGGACTGGCTGTACAGTTACAACGGAAGAAATCTGCTCTCCCTTGACCAAAACTCCATTGATGTAAGTTTCACGATACACAACATCCTTACTGCCATTTTTCTCTGCTACGACAACTCTTCGTAACCCTTCTCGAAGCGTTGGGTCGTTAACATATTGTGTCGAAGGAGGGTATACAATTTCTTTTGTACGCTGCTCACGAGTAACAACAACATTAATCGGAGAGTTAAAATACGTCACGTTCAATTCCATACCTACTTGAAGCACCTGATTTAACGACTTGATTTTGTCCGCATTTATTGTCACAATCTGCTGTGCGGTTAAGCCCGTTTTTGACCCCACACCTTCAACTGTATCATACTCAACTACTTTATAAGTATC
>DOKQ01000111.1 GCA_003510215.1 Erysipelotrichaceae bacterium | reverse complement strand
ATCTAGAAAGAATGGAGGTTGCTACTATGACTCATCCTAATGAAAGTTTTGACACACTAGACACCGATTCCATTGACTATGAAGAAAGCTTTATTGACATGAAATGCACCCACTGTGGCTATGAAGAGAAAATGCCTGAGTGGTGCTACGCGGAAGAGGTTGATTTCTTAAGTGAGTTTGGGGACCCTGAACCACCACTGTGGCAATGTCCTAAGTGCCACAAAGATACGCTTTCTCGAAAGCCTACTGTTAGCATCCTCATATAAACATCGACTTCTTGTTTCGATTTCTTTTGTGCGCTTTTACTTCGCACTTTTTTTATTGAACGCTAAGAGGACTTTCCTATAAGATGAAAAAAGGCATGGAACTTCCATGCCTGAAGGTTAATACTGTAAATTCTTTGGTGTACGTGCAAATGGTATAACATCACGAATATTCTGCATCCCTGTAATGTAAAGCAGGAATCGCTCAAAACCAAGTCCAAAGCCTGCGTGTTTAACCCCACCATAACGGCGAAGATCAAGATACCACTGCATGCCTTCCTTTTCGATATGCATTTCTTCCATACGTTTTTCAAGCATATCCAATCGTTCTTCACGTTGCGATCCACCCACAAGCTCTCCAACACCTGGAACAAGCAAGTCACAGGCAGCCACAGTCTTGTCATCCTCATTGATCCGCATGTAGAAGGCTTTAATATCCTTTGGATAATCAATTAAAAAGACAGGGCCTTTCACAATCACTTCACAAATATAACGCTCATGCTCTGACTGTAAATCCATTCCCCATTCCACAGGGTACTCGAATGTAACATCGGCTTTTTTCAAGTGCTCAATTGCTTCTGTATAGGTCATACGAACAAACTGACTCGACGCGACTTTACCTAAACGCTCAAGAAGAGTCGGATCGATCATCTGATTGAAAAACTCCATTTCTTCCGGGCAGTTTTCCAATACATAATTTATACAGCTAACGACCATATCCTCAATTAAATCCATATCATCACCTAAATCAGCGAATGCAATTTCCGGTTCAATCATCCAGAACTCACTTGCATGACGTGGTGTATTTGAGTTTTCAGCTCTAAATGTTGGTCCAAATGTGTAAACATCTCTAAAGGCCAAAGCAAAGGCTTCTGCCTGCAACTGTCCGGAAACCGTTAAGCTCGCTTTCTTACCAAAGAAGTCATCCTGATATTTAGCATCTGTGCGCGTGGTTACTGTAAATACTTCTCCCGCTCCCTCAGCATCATTCCCCGTAATAATTGGGGCATGCATATAGATGAAACCCTGATTTTGGAAAAACTCATGAATAGCCATCGAAAGAACGGAACGAACACGGAATACCGCATTGAACGTATTGGTTCGAGGGCGAAGATGAGCAATGTCACGAAGGTACTCAAAGGAGTGCCGTTTCTTTTGAAGTGGGTAGCTCGAATCACATGCCCCTTCTAGAATAATTTCCTTAACTTCAATTTCAAACGGCTGCTTATTTTGAGGTGTCAAAATAAACTTACCAGTGATTGTAAGTGCTGTTCCCGTGAGATACTTGGTAGAATCTTCGAAGTTGATCAGCGTGTTTGGATACACACACTGACAGTTTCTAAAGTAAGTTCCATCATTTAACTCAATAAATCCAACATTTTTGTTAGAACGGTTCGTACGAACCCATCCCTGTATCTGAACATAGTCCAGACTATCAATCTCTATCGGGCTGCCATCCGCAACCATTTCATATAATTCACGTATCGTCATAAATACAGCCATAATCATGCTCCTAACTAAATATTTATCTTAAGTTGTTAACTTGAAAAATCATTTCCTGAATGGTTGAAACAACATCCACCGTGCGAACGATGATTCCACGAGGCACTTGAATGTGTTCATGTGTAAAGTTGACGATGCCAATCACACCAGCATCAATCAGTAAATCAACGGTTTCCTGCGCATTACGCGAAACAGTCAGAATAGCAATACGGCAATTATCCGGCAAATGATCCTTAATTTCTTTTAAATGGTAAACAGGAATTTCATCGACAGTTCCGATTTTATCCACATCTGTATCAAACGCACATACGATTTCACCAACCACATGATTCCAACGGTTGTAATTCATAAGGGCTTTCCCAAGATTACCAGCACCGACCAGAATCATTTTCTCATCAAAACTAACTCCTAACTGCTCATTAAAAACCTCAATCAGACTCGCAACATCGTAACCATAACCTTGTTTTCCAAGAGATCCGATGAACGAAAAATCACGACGAATGGTTGTGGACTCGATATCGACGAAATTCCCAAGTTCACGGGACATAATCCGTTCGACACCCATGTGTTGTAGTTTTCGTAACGCTTTTAAGTAGACTGGATAGCGTTGCAAGGTTGCCTTTGGCACTTTATTTTGTTTCATTTCTATCACCCTTGTACATCATATCACAAACTTTACAGTTTGTGAATATTTTAAAAAAATAAACTTACAAATCAAGTGATGGCTTCGCCCCATCAAGCCAAGTACCAAATGTTTCTTGCTTCCACAAATGATATCCTGCCATCGCAATCATCGCAGCATTATCGGTACAACTCCATAACGGAGGAATCGAACAATGAATATCCTCAAACTGCTGATTCAACTCAACCACCAATGATCGAAGTCTGGAATTAGCCGCAACTCCCCCAGCCACAACCAGTTGTTTCACCGGATATATAGATAATGCCAGCTTGGTTTTAGTCATAATTTCCTGAAGAGCAGTTTCCTGAAAAGCAAAAGCAACATCTTCAATGATTACACCTTGTCCCTCACGTTCAATACGTGCAATCAGTTGCATCACCGCAGATTTTAATCCGCTAAACGAAAAATCGAGTGGATTCTCTGTTTTAATTTTTGGAAGAACATAGTTTGCTTTACCCTTCTTTGCCAGCTCATCGATGATTGGTCCCCCTGGATAACCAAGGCCTAAAAGACGGGCAACTTTATCATATGCCTCACCAACCGCATCATCTTGCGTGGTTCCAAGGATTTCATAGGATAAATTTTCTTTCATATAGACAAGTTCTGTATGCCCACCGGAAACCACAAGCGCAAGAACCGGAAACTTCAATGGTTCCACAAACTCATTGGCATAGATGTGCCCCGCAATATGATGTACAGGAATCAGAGGTAACTGATGATACCACGCAAGGGTCTTGGCAGCCAGTACACCCACGTGAAGCGACCCAACCAAACCAGGGCCACGGGTGTAGGCGACCGCACTCATCATGTCCATGGTGCACCCAGATACCCTCAGTGCCTCTTGAATCACCAAACTTATCTGCTCAACATGCAGACGTGAAGCTATTTCAGGCATAACACCCCCAAATCCTTCATGAATCTTGATTTGTGATGATACCACATTTGCAAGTAGCTCACGACCATTTTTAAGTATCGCTACTGCAGTCTCATCACAACTCGTTTCAATGGCTACTAAATAATGATCCTTCATCACGCAATTTCCTTTCTCATTTGATAGGCATCCTCACCATTGTCGGTGTAATACTGTTTAACAGTATGAAAAACACTGAACCCCAAACGTTGATACAGACGAATAGCTGGTACATTAGATACTCGGACATCCAAGAAAATACCACTGCATCCAGCAAGTTTTGCTTCGTCCATCATTCTTAGTAACATCAATTCCCCAAGACCTTGGTGCTGATATTCTTTAGAAACACCGATAGTTGTAATCTCTGCACGCTCGAAAATAGCCCACAAGCATCCAACACTTACAATCTTCGAATCGAGTTCTCCTACAAGGTTGATTGCAAAGGGATTTTGAGTTAATTCATACGCAAAGTGATTCTTCCCCCAAGGTGAGGTAAACAGAGATTGCTCGATGGCAATGACCTCATCAAGATCCTCCATGGTCATTTTACGGATCTTCATACCTGATAATCCTCTAGGCTCTTAAGATATAAAGGTGTCAGTGCATCTGGATAATCACACAACTGTGCCATTGCATTCACTGTGGTCAATCCATCTTCAATATCACCATAATCATCTTCAAGCCCTAACAAGTGAAGATCTCCACGAAGAACACCATCAAACGTTGAAGCAACTTCTTTAATTTGGTCAATCGAGTAAATAGCCGGCTGTCCTACCAGTTTACCAAGACTGACAAAAGCACCATATGCACGTTTGGATCGGGCATCAAGCATCACAAATGCACGCTCAGTGCTCCCTGCAATGAGTTGCAAAGAAGTTGTTGTATAGATTGGAATCTTAGCGGTTGCAAATAATGTCTTGGCAACAGTCATGGCAATACGAACACCGGTGTAGCTTCCCGGACCAACAGCTACCACGCAGGCATCAAGATCTTTGGGTTGCAATTGACATTGAGTAAACACCTGATGTATGGCCTCAATCATATGTTCAGATTGAGATTTAAGAGATTCTTTATATATATAGAAAAGAAGCTGATCATCCTTAAACAGTCCCACTGTAAGAAATTTGTGGGATGTATCCATCACACAACGAATCATTGGATCACCTCCAAAAGTTCTGTATATATCGTATCATACGTAAAAGTAAAGCGCCGTGAAGTTTCATCTAGGATTTCAATCGTTATATCAATTCGCTCAAGTGGAAGAATATCAGCAATGTACTTCGGCCATTCAATCACACTAACCATGTCCATATCGAAGAACTCTTCAAATCCAAGATCCGAAGATTCATTCTCAAGACGATAGGCATCAATATGAATCAGATCCAAGCGACCTTCATAAATTTTGCTTATCGTAAAGGTCGGTGAATTAACATTCTTTGTAATTCCCAACCCTTTAGCTAACCCTTGAGTAAACGTCGTTTTGCCACTCCCCAAATCACCCTGCAATGTGATGATGGTTCTATCATGAATATGTTCTGCTAATCGCTGAGCTATTTGTTTTGTCTGTATGGGATCATTTGAGATCCAGGTTTTCTGTAACATTTATCCACTTCCTTACCTTGGCAATTATACCATAAAAAAACTCCCAAAGTGAAT
>DOKQ01000062.1 GCA_003510215.1 Erysipelotrichaceae bacterium | reverse complement strand
ATTCGTGTCGCTCCTCGGGTTGCAACCTCAGCTGTATGGTCGGGTACAAATACTGTTACATATCAAAATGAGGTTAAAGTACTTTCCATTTTGGATAATCAGAACGCATTGGATCGAATTCAGACCGGGTTTAGAGATTGTGTGACCATAGGTCTTTGTCGAAGTGCATTGACGAACTTCAATACGCCGATTGCAGCTAAAACAGGTACTGCTCAGGCAACGACACCGACAGGGGAACAATCCCCAAATTCAACGCTAGTGGCGTATGCACCTTATGATGCTCCAGAAGTAGCAATCTCATGTGCAATTCCAAATTCGTGGAATGATCGGTTACAGTCAAATCTATGTTTGAATATAACCGCAGAAATTCTTAAATATAAGTACGAATAACTAGCAATCTAAATTTGTATATGTTATACTATTTAAGCATTAAGAGGAGGTTGTGACATGAGAGATCAAATCACTTTCAAGTGTTCTGAGTGTAGTGAAGAAAACTATATTGGAACTCGTAACAAACGTAAGAAACCTGAACGTATGACTGTGAACAAATATTGCCCCCGTTGTAATAAAAAAACTGCTCATAAGGAGAAAAAGTAAGAAAGCCTTTCGGCTTTTTTTGCTATCTGATATATTATGGATATAAAAACATTATCTTTAGGGCCATTTCAGACCAACTGTTACATTGTATCCGAAGGTCATGAAATATTAATTATTGACCCGTCTGCCAAAGGTGAGCTAATTGCTCAATCGATTGAACCTGATCAAACCGTGCTGGCTATCCTGCTGACACATGGACATTTTGATCATTTTGGTGGTGCTGAGTTTCTTTCAAAACACTTTGATTGTCCAGTGTACATTCATGTGGATGATGCTGAAATGCTTGAAGATCCGAAAAAGAATTATAGTATGCAGCGTAATCTGCGATTAAGTGAGCTTGTCGTAACAATTGAAGATGGAATACTGCGTATAGGTTCGTATCTGATTTCTGTTATTCATACGCCGGGGCACAGTGAAGGTTCTGTTTGCTATCATATCAATGATGTTCTTTTTTCTGGTGACTTACTGTTTAAAACAAGTATTGGCCGAACGGATTTGTATCGTGGAAGTCAATCTAAAATCATAAAATCGCTTCAGATGATTCTATCAATGAAGGATGAGTTAACCATCCTGCCAGGACATGGTCCAAAGACGACTTTGGGCTATGAGCGCAAGTATAATCCATACCTTTAAAAAGTAAAATTAACTGCACTCATTTAAAGAGTATTATGTTTGCAATGAGTGTGAAAAGTGATATAATCACCATCTGCTCAGAATATTGAAGTTTTCGCTCAATGGGAAGCGATTGATTACACATTTACCTTTGATCCTAATTGGGGAGAATAAGTTAATGTGGTTCTAAACTTCAACATTGGTGGAAGTTTTGTAGGAACAACTTTTACTCGTACAGGCTATACCTTTGATGGTTGGACAATTGATGCGGCTGGTACAACAGATTACCTTGGTGGTCTTGATAACTTACCAGCAGAAGACATTTATGTATATGCTCAATGGTCTGAAGTTCTAGGTGAAGACGATGATATCTTTACATTAACCTATGTAACGAATATGCCTGGACTAACCGTACCAAGTGTTGAATTTAAAGAAGGCGATTCGATTGCGAAAGTAGTGATTGCGAAAGAAGGATACATTTTCCAAGGTTGGTTCATCGATGAAGAATTGACCATAGAATTTGATGAATTCTCCGATATGCCAGGTCGAGATATTACATTGTATGCTGATAGGGCAGAAGTACTTGGTGACGATGATGATCTTCCTGACACTCGAGATGGTGGATGGATTAACATTGCTTATGGCACATTGTTACTAGGAATCATGTTACTGCTTATCAGTAAAAAAGAAGAAGAATACAACTAGAAGATTTAAAGCTCCTGAGTAACATCAGGAGTTTTTTTTAGGGATAAATCTGTTTTTTGAGTATAGGGTAGTGGTGATGTTATGGAAGAGCGTTTGGAACACTTACTTTTACAGGCCATTCTGAAAAAGGCCACCGACATACATATTCAGATTCAATCAAAGCAGTGTCGGGTTTTCATGCGAACAATACACGGGATGATTGAAGTCAAGTCTAGTTTTCAGGATGTAGAGTTGTATACCTACTTGAAGTTCAGATCGAATCTAGATTTATCCATTTCCAAATTACCTCAAACAGGAATGTTTTCTTTCGAACTACCCAAGCGCACCTTATACCTGAGATTTGCGGTTATCGAAACTTTCTATTCAAAAAGTGGTGTTTTAAGAATCTTGAACTTATCAAAAATTTCTGAGTTATCTGAGCTGAGTGATCAAAAGGAATCAGTTCACTTATTGAAGCTTTTGAGAAATGAAAACTCGGGTCTTATTCTATTCTGCGGAAGTACAGGAAGTGGAAAAAGTACAACTATGTTTACTTGGCTAAACAGTTTCACTGACAAGCGTATCTTTACACTAGAAGATCCAGTTGAGCAGTACTATCCAAAACTGATGCAAATTCAAATCCAGCAGAAGATTCATTTATCGTTTCAGGAAGGGATCGCTCAATTACTTCGACATGATCCGGATATCCTATGCATCGGTGAGATTCGACGTCAAAGCGAAGCACAGTCAGCCATTCAGTGCAGTTATACAGGACATCTTGTGGTAGCAACCTTACATGCTGATACAGTTGAAAAAGTCATAGGTCGTCTGTTTGATTTGGGGTGTCGTCCACAGCAGCTCAAAGATGTTGTTAGTGCTATTGTGATTCAGGATCTCGCCATTGTGAATGGCAAACGAAGGGCAATGTATGAAATCTATCAAAGAAACCAGATTTTATCGCTACTGGGTTAATCAGAGCATCAGTATGATGGACGTAAAGACAATCCAGCTTCTTTTACATCATCAGTTCTCGTTTCAACAACTCAAGGAATATGTAACTTTTCCGTTTACCAACTTAGATGAGTTTGCCTCACTTCTATACAAAAAAGAGCCTGAACTCAAGAGACTTCTGGTAAATGTGATTTCGTATGAAGCCATGTGTGAGTTCTATTTGGAGTATGAACATCTGAAGCAAAAGTTTAAGAAGTGTATAATGGTTTCTTTTTTATATCCATGTATGCTCTATCTGTGCTCACTTGCTACCGTGATGTTTCTGTATCATTTTTTCTTACCTCAGGTTAAATCATTTACGGACAAACCACCAGTAATTGAGGAACTTTTTGTTTACCTTCTATATTTGATTTTCTGGTTGGTTCTGGTTCTGCTTTTATCGCTTGTGATGATTCATTTGCACGTCTTAAATAATGAATTTCGAAATCAGTTGTATGTTCAGTCACTTTCTCGTGTTTCATTTCTTCAGATACATCGAATAAGTCATTTATGGTTTATCATCGGATTTCATTATCTTATGAAAACAGGTGTTTCAACCAAGCAATCTCTTGAGGTCATGCTCCAGTTTCGAAGGTGGCCACTGGTTCATCAGATGGCCTATCAGATGCTTGATTTACTTAAGCAGGGAAGATCTCTTGAGGATGCACTTAAACAACTAAGTCACTCTAAGCTATTAACCCAATATGTCATTAAGGGAGAGATTGGTCATGATTTGTCCATGGCTTTTGAAGAGTATATTTCACTTGAAACCAATTTACTGCTTCAATCATATCAGAAGAGTTTAATGATTATTAAACTGATTTCCTATTTCATCGTAATCATCACACTAGCAGTAAGTTATCGAATCATATCAATTCCACTCCAGCACATACTCAATCAGTTTTGAAAGGAGACCACTTATGAGAAAAGGTTTTACACTGATGGAAATGATGATTGTTTTACTGGCCATTGCCTTGCTGGTCTTACTAACTATTCCCAATATATCCAAAGTAACATCTATCATTCGTAAAAGTGGATGTGAAGCACAGTTGACTGTGGTGGATGCTGCTATACTGCAATATCAGATTGAGTATCAGAGTTCACCAAGTTCAATTGATGTCCTTATAGCAGAAGACTTTCTTCGTGCAAATCATAAATATTGTCAGCATGGAAGTGAAATTTCCATAAAAGGAGGTCGTGCTGTTGTCGATTAAAGGATTTTCGCTAATTGAACTACTCTGTGTTTTCTTTATACTATCCATGATTTTCATTACTCTTCCAGTACGCATGCCACCCAAAATATCATCGATTAAAAACTTTGAGCAAACCCTATTACTTACACAGATGCATGCGATGGCTCACAAGAAATATACAGTCTTTCCATTGGATAACCGGGTTCGATTTAATGCTTCTGGCAATGTCAATCAGGCGATGACCATACGTATCAATGATGTGTATACATGCACTATTACGTTAGGTGCAGGGAGGTTTTATGTTTTGCCGTAAAGGATTTCTTCTTATTGAATGTCTACTCGCGATGATGATACTCATCATCATGATTTCTCTTCTGTTAAAACTCTATATATGGATGTAAAGAACTCACATGCGGGTTACATGTTGCTGGAAGCACTTATTGCTCTGCAGATATTTGTACTCATAGTGATCATTTTTATTCATATACTTACATTTTTAACTCGGGTAGATATGAAGCCATCAGTCGTGCAAGCGGATATTGCGTTGATTCAGCTAAAATCGTTATTACGGCTTGCGGAAGTGACTGAGATAACAACCGAAAAATCCTGTTTTATCCGTTTTGAAAGTTCTTTTTGTCTAGAATTGATTCAGCGAAAATTAGTTAAAACTCCAGGTACTGAAATCTTTATTCGTGATGTGGACTTGCTTGTGTTTTATGAAACAAACGATTGTGTAATGCTAAAGGTGGTTTCCAATGAAACAATCTGGAATCAGTGTATCTATACGTACAACTAAAGGTAGTATTCTCTTAATTGTTTTGCAATTATTTTTTCTGTTTCTATTTTTGTTTTCAAATATAAGCCTTTTCCTTTTAGCAAACCAAAAGATGAATCAGTATCTGGAAAAGATTAAACAGTGGGAGCAGATGGATGAGGTGATTTTTCGTTATCTTCAAACGATGGATAAATCCGTTGCGAATCATCAGTTTGCATACGAAGGAATCATCATACATATTCAGTATCACCATGATCACTACTTTGAAGTGTTTACGGATCAAGATGCTAGGATTATGTATCAGGTCTATTTTGATGAGTTTGGAAAGATGATTCAAGTTGAGGTCAAAAGTTGAAAGCCTACGTTCAATAGAATATAATAGATACAGAAAGTTGGTGAACATATGGATCGGATTACCCAAATTCAAAAGAAGCTAAGTGAGATGCAAGTTGATGGATTACTTCTGACTTCTTTTTCAAACATGTATTATGTATCCTCATTTACAGGAACAACCGCGACAGTACTTGTAAGCAAAAAAGACGTGTATATTCTGACTGACTTCAGATATCAGATTCAGGTCGCGAAGCAAAGTACACATTGCAACTTTAAGCTGGTGGATGACGATCATCCAATTGCCTATTGGATTGAAGCTCTTTGCATTCAAGATGATATAGCAAGATTAGGTGTCGAAGAAGATCATCTTACCATTGGACTGTACAATCAGTATCAGAATGTTTTATCTGATGTCACTTTAGTACCTGTGGATGTATCGAAACTTCGCACACAAAAAGATGCGACTGAGGTTGAGTTTATCCAAAAGGCAATTGATATCGTCGATGAAACGATTACTGAAATCTATGACATCATTGCACCGGGGATGAGTGAAAAAGAAGTGGAATGGAAGCTTCTGGAAAAGATCCGCAGTAAAGGTGGCGATGGGTTTTCATTCAGTGCCATTGTGGCAAGTGGGCATCGAGGAAGTATGCCTCATGGTGTTGCTAGTGATAAACTAATTGAGGAAAGTGATATGGTTACTATTGACTTTGGCGCCAAGTATAAAGGGTATTGCTCAGACTTAACACGCACTTTTGCCATGAGTTCTAAGGTAGACCCTAAACTTGTGGAGTTGTATCATATCGTCTTAAAAGCCAATGAAGAGGCGATCAAAGCATGTGGACCTTATGTTCCATGTGTTGAAGTAGATAAGGTTGCACGCTATATCATATCAGAGGCTGGTTATGGGGCTTATTTCGCCCATGGTACCGGGCATGGGCTTGGAATTGATATTCATGAGTATCCTCGTTTAAATCAGTTGAGTCAGGCTGTACTGCTTCCAGGGATGGTTGTAACGGTTGAACCAGGGATTTATATCGAGGGATTAGGGGGCATTCGTATCGAAGATGATATTCTAATTACAGAAGATGGGTATATTCGATTGACAAAATCGCCTAAAACATTAAAATATATACGGTAGGAGGTATACCAATGATTTTAGTTAACGATTTTCGCCCAGGCATCACATTTCAACATGAGGGTAATATTTATGTGGTTGTGGAAGCATCACATAACAAAACAGCGATGCGTCAGATGATTATCAAAGCCAAAGTAAAAAACTTGCGCACTGGCTCAACTGTTGAACTATCATATACAGGTGGCGATAAGGTAGAACCAGCGCATATTGACAAAAAGGAAATGCAATATTTGTATGATGCAGGTGATGCGCTTGTCTTTATGGACACTTCAACGTATGATCAGATTGAAGTAAACAAAGATATGCTTACCTGGGAACTTAATTTCTTGAAACCAAATGAAAACGTGAATATTACCATGTTTGAAGGTGAGTTGCTTGGAGTTATTCTGCCAGATAAAATAGCACTTCAAATTGTGGAATGTGAACCAGCAGTTAAAGGGGATACAGCCACAAGTGCATCAAAGTTGGCAAAACTTGAAACTGGATTGGAAGTTAAGGTTCCGTTATTTATCGAGCAAGATGAAATGGTCCTTGTTTCAACTTCAGATGGAAAGTATTCATCAAGAGCTTAATGAGTTAAGCAACTTCGGTTGCTTTTTTCATGCGCAAAATTTCACATAATACTTTACAAAAGCAGAATTATAGTGTACTATATGCACGTAATACTTCAGGGCAGGGTGAAATTCCCGACCGGCGGTAAACCCCGCGAGTTCGAAAGAACATGAACTGGTGCAATTCCAGTGGCGACAGTAGAGTCTGGATGGAAGAAGGTACGCTATTTTTAGCTATTTTTCGCCCGGGTATGAAGTCCGGTTTTTTTTATGAAGGAGGTAATAAACATGAAAAGATCCACATTTTACTACGCTTTGGTTGGTGTCATGTCTGCGGTTGCATTTGCCCTTTACTATTTGGAAATGCCTGTAGCCTTTTTGTTCCCAGCTGCTCCCTATCTAAAAATTGACTTCAGTGACGTTCCCGCGATATTTACAGGTGTCATTGCAGGTCCAATTGCTGGTGTTTTAGTCCAGTTGTTAAAGAATATTATGCATATCTCTATTACGAAAGAGCCAGCTCTTTCAGGAGAAATTGCTAACTTTGCGGCAGGTGTTGCATTAATGTTACCGGCTGTATTTGCATTTAGAAAAGATTTTAAAAAATATGGTGTCATTGGTTTGATTGCCGGTACTTTGAGTGCTACTTTGGTTATGGTTTTGGTCAATCTCTTCATTACAATGCCATTGTATGGAATTCCACAGGAAGTTCGATGGAATCTGATTGTCACGGTATTTACACCATTTAACTTACTTCGTGGTGCGATTCTTTCAGTGGTTGTCCTACTGCTGTATCCATCCATGAAATCATTGATTAAACGTTACGAGAACAAACTTTAGTCACATACTGAAACTTTGCGGATTCATTTCTAAGAAAAGTTTCAGTTTTTTTATGCAATCTATTGAAAAAAACTCAAAATACACTATGATGAGAGAACAAGGGAAAAAGTCAATCAGTTAAAAATGGAGGTGGATGAATTTGAACTATTACTCAGATGAACACGTGGTCTTACGAAGTATGGTCAAAGAGGATGTACAGCGGTTTTATGATGCTTTTAGTTTGCAAGGGTATCATAGCCGACAGAGACCTTTGAACATTACCTTCTTCAGCAACGCAAACAGCAGTGTCTGGTTTTTGTGGCTGAGGTTGATCATCAGCTGGCAGGTTATGTTACGTTGTGGCCAAAAGCGAAACAGGGTCCTTTTGCTTCGCTGCAACTGCCGGAAGTTGTGGATCTCAATGTTCTGGAAAAATTCCGAAAACAGGGAATCGGCCAGAAACTGATGGATGAGGTTGAAAAACAGGCCAAACGATTCAGTTCGACAATCACTCTGGGTGTTGGGTTACATCTTGGATATGGTAACGCTCAAAAGATGTATATACAACGGGGATATCAGTTTGATGGAACTGGTGTTTGGTATCAAGGAAAGCAACTTGAACCCTATGAAGTCTGTCGAAATGATGATGATTTGCTTCTCTATTTGATTAAGCATTTGTGAGCTTTGAGGTTTTGCTTACAATTAAGTGTGAAATTTGGTATAATGTGTATAAGCGAGTAGCCAATTTGCGTACATCAGCTAAATTGGCTTTTTTAATTGGAGGTAGTTATGTTTGAAATCAATGATATTGTTATGTACAAATTTGTCGTCTGCAAAATAAAGGAATCATTCACACGTTCTGAAACGAAGGAAAAGTACTTCTCATTAAGACCTATCTTTGATCCTTCGTCGGAAATACTTATTCCAATGTCAAATTTATCAAGTAATATGAGGAACTTGATTACACCTGAAAAAGCGAATGAGCTTTTTGATATGTTTGAATCCCTGGAAATCATTGATAAACCAACGAAATTCATTGAATCCGAATATCGTAAGGCAATTGTATCAACTCAACCTGAGGATTTACTTAAGGTCATAAAAACAACCAAATGCAGAATCCAGGAAAAATCTAATCTTCATTTACGTAGAAACGAAAAAGATGCGCAGTATTTATCGAGATGTGAGGAATATCTTTATCCTGAAATTGCGGTTAGTCTAGGAATTACTATTGACGAAGTCAGCGAGCGTTTTAACCTGTTGATGGATCGCTGGTATTCCACTCACCAACAACCCAATAGTTAACTTACAAAACAGATTAGCACATACTCAAATGGTAGTCGATGTGATATAATTGAACCGATTAGAAGGAGGATATCACATGTCTGAATACTCTCGTGTTAAAAAATTTGCAAAGTTGCGTCAATCACTACAAGAAGAAAATGAATCAATGGTTGTATCGGAAGCGCTGGCTCCTTTTGCGCGTCGATTACATCAGGTGGATGATGACTACAAGCATGCCTCCACACTAAAAGAGGCACATTCTCCACTGCATGCACGCAACCTAGCGTATGGTGAAGTGGACAGTGAAGTTAAGGATGATGAGGTAATCTCAACTTTTAACAATGATGATTTGGATTCATTTATTGATGAAGTCAAACGATACAATGTCAAAAAAGGATATCGTAAGGCTGTAGATACACGAAGTCATATTCTGCATGAATTTGCTCCTGAGATAAAACAATCATCTTTTCAGCAGGATGAGGAAGAAACGGATGCAGTACTGGATATAACACAACAGATTCAATTATATACCGAGGAAGAGGATCATAGCAAAGATCAACAGCAAGAGGATCACCCATTAGCCGTGGCTCCTATTGATTGGTTGGAGAAAACACAGCAACTGTCCAATGCACTTGAAGAATATGAATCTGATTTAAATGAAATGAATGAGACGGTGACCAATACCAATCGTCTGTTAAACTTTGTGATTGGCCTTTTAATTCTGGCATTATTGTCATTTATGGGGGTCATTCTTTGGGTATTGTTAGGTAGAGGGATGATTTAAAAATGAGAATCAACATAGCTATTGATGGACCCAGCGCTTCGGGTAAAAGTACCATTGCAAAACTTCTTGCCAAGCGATTAGGGTATACTCACATAGATACGGGAGCGATGTATCGCTCCGTTGCCTATTGGGCAAAAAAGCACAAGATTGAAATGAATGAAGAATCATTGGCCCGTATGCTTGAAACCATGCACATTGTGTTAACACCTTCAGGTGACGTTTTTGTCAATGATGAAGATGTGACTCGAGCCATTCGAAGTAATGAGATGTCTCTAGGTGCTTCGCAAGTTTCCGTTTTTCCCGAAGTTCGGAAACGCTTGGTCGAAATGCAGCGTGAGATGGCTAAAGATAAAGGGTTTATTATGGATGGCCGAGATATCGGTACCGTGGTATTACCCGAGGCTGAAGTAAAGATCTTTCAGACAGCATCCGCCGACTCAAGAGCTCTTCGCCGATATAATGAGAATATATCTAAAGGGATTTTAAGTGACTTCGATACACTGAAAAAGGAAATCGAAGATCGTGATTATCAGGATACTCACCGTAAGGCATCACCGCTGCTTAAAGCAGCAGATGCCGTTGAAATCGATACCTCAGATATGGGGATTGATGATGTAGTAAATGCGGTCATAGAGTATATTGAAGAAAGGATGAAAAACCATGATTGATGGAATTGTAGCAATCGTAGGACGGCCTAATGTCGGAAAATCAACATTATTTAACCGATTAATTGGAGAACGCACATCGATTGTTGAAGATACCCCAGGGGTTACCCGAGATCGAATATATGGAATCTGTGATTGGTTAACCAAAAAACTTCGTGTCATCGATACAGGTGGCATCCAGTTAGAAGACCAGCCTTTTCAAAAAGAAATTAAAATGCAGGTAGAAATTGCGATCGAAGAAGCAGATGTCATTATCTTTGTAACTAATGGACGTGAAGGTTTGACCAGTGATGATCGTTTCATTGCTAGAATGCTTCACAAATCCAAGAAGCCGATTCTTGTGGCCGTAAATAAGATTGATGACGTGTCTTTTCAGGATGCCATGTATGAGTTCTATGCTTTAGGATTTGATGATTGTATTGTGGTCAGTTCAGCCCATGGTATTGGAGTCGGTGACTTGCTTGATCAGGTTGTATTTAATCTTGGAAAACGCACAGTACCTAGTTATGAGGGCATGTTGAAATTTAGTGTCATCGGACGTCCGAATGTTGGAAAATCCTCTTTGGTCAATGCCATATTAAATCAGGAGCGTGTCATTGTATCTGACATTGAAGGTACAACACGCGATGCTATCGATACACCGTTTGTGGTGGATGAGCAACATTATGTAGTTATTGATACTGCAGGTATACGCAAGCGCGGTAAGGTCTATGAAAATATCGAAAAGTATTCGGTCTTACGTGCTATGAGCGCGATCGAACGCAGTGATGTCGTTTTATTTGTCATTGATGGTGAAGTAGGTATTCGTGAGCAGGATAAACATGTGGCGGGTTATGCACATGAAGCAGGCAAGCCCATTGTAATCGTGTATAACAAATGGGATGCGGTCGAAAAGGATGATCGAACGATTAATGTCATTACGGACATTATCCGTAAAGAGTTTTTATTCCTATCGTATGCGCCAATCGTGTTTGTCTCAGCCCTAACAAAACAACGGGTTCACACATTGATTCCTAAGATTGAGGAAGTGTATACCAATAGTACACGTCGTATTCAGACAAGTATACTGAATGAAGTCATTATGGATGCTCAGGCGATCACGCCGGCCCCAACCCATAATGGAAAAAGATTGAAAATATATTATGCATCTCAGGTTTCGGTGGCTCCACCAACGTTTATTCTGTTTGTCAACGATCCTGAATTAATGCACTTTTCCTACCGTCGATACATTGAAAATCGACTTCGAGAAGCTTTTGATTTTGCCGGAACACCAATACATATTATGGCAAGAGAAAAAGAATAAGGAGGCTCTTTATGAACATTGGAATTATTGGTAGTGGCAGCTGGGGAACAGCTTTAGCCAATGTATTGGCTGACAATCGTCATCAACCGTTAATTTATGGAAAAGATCTCGATGAAGTGGTGGATATTTCACGCTATCATCAGAATGAGAAATTTTTCCCGAATGTCCGATTAAATGATCAGATTATGGCTACTGGAGATATGAAACGAATGGCGGACTGTGACATGATTGTACTTGCAGTTCCGACAGCCGCCGTCGAAAGTGTCTGTTTGCAGCTGAATGAAATATTAAAAAAACCAACGATTATTGTAAATGTTGCGAAAGGATTTCATCCTGTGAGTCATAAACGACTTTCAGAAGTCATTACTGAAACGGTCAGTTCGGATTTATTGAAGGATGTTGTCTCACTGATTGGCCCATCTCATGCGGAAGAAGTTGTTGTACGTCTGATGACCTCAATTAACGCTGTCTGTGAGAATGAAGCATCTGCCAAAGTAGTTCAGGAAACTTTTTCAAACAATTATTTCAGAGTCTACACAACCACCGATGTTATCGGAGCAGAGGTAGGCGTTGGTATTAAGAACATTATTGCGATTGCCAGCGGAATTTTGAGTGGTTTAGGATTGGGTGATAATGCGCGTGCTGCCTTGATGACACGTGGTTTAGCTGAAATGAGCCGTTATGGAGTGGCAATGGGAGGGAAGTCCGAGACGTATCTGGGATTAACCGGAGTCGGGGATTTAATTGTTACCTGCACTTCCGTTCATTCAAGAAACTATCAGGCCGGACTGATCATTGGTAAAGCAAATAGTGCGAAGCCATTTTGGGATAATAACACAAAAACAGTTGAAGGTGTTAAGGCTGCCAAAGTCATTTATGAAGAGTCAGTGCGGTTAAATATCTCAATGCCAATCACAGAGCAGGTCTACAAAATACTTTATGAAGAAGCCAAGCCAAGTGAAGCAGCCGTAAACTTAATGCAACGCGAATTAAAATCAGAGTTTCAAGAGGAAAATATTTGAAAACACACCTTGTCGGTGATATGATACTAGTGATGAATGGAGGAAATATAATGAGTGAATCAGTGAACAAAAAAGCATTGGCAGAAAAAGTAGCCGAACGTTTAGATATTACAAAAAAATCAGCAAATGAAATCGTCGATGTAGTTTTTGAAGAAATTATCAAAGTCTTGGTTGAAGGTGGCAAAGTCGACGTAAGTGGATTTGGTCGTTTCAGCGTGAAAGAACGTGAATCTCGCCAAGGATATAATCCACAGACAAAAGAAACCATTACAGTTCCATCAAGTAAAGCGCCTGCTTTCCGTCCGTCGAAAGCATTGAAGGAAGTTGTAAAATAACGAAGAAGCGCAAGCTTCTTTTTTAGAAAAAAGGAGGAATCATTATGCCATTTCTATATGGAGCAACCTTACCGGAAATTCTCTTAATTGTTTTAGCATCCGTCGTCGTGATGTTTGCTCAATCACGTGTTCAAGGAGCTTATCAAAAGTTTAGCCGAATGGCCGCCAACACACGATATACAGGAGCTGATGTTGCTCGTATGATCTTACGTCGTCAGGGCATTGACAATGTGGAAGTTGTGATGGGTCAAGGTGTTCTAAGTGACCATTACAACCCGAAAACAAAAGTGGTCTCGTTATCACCGGCTATTTTCAATACCAACTCAATCGCTGCTGTTTCGGTAGCTGCACATGAAGTCGGTCACGCCATTCAACATGCTCATGGCTATGCTTTTTTAGCTGTGCGCAACACTTTATTGCCATTAACTGTTGTTGCAGGTAATCTTGCCTGGGGTGTTATTCTTTTGGGCCTATTTATCTCACCACAGATTATGTGGATCGGGATTGCTATGTTAGGTGTTGTAGCAGTGTTTCAGACTGTAACTTTGCCCATTGAGTTTAATGCATCCAAACGGGCGCTGAATCTTTTGGTCGACGAAGGAATTCTAAGTTATGATGAGCAGAGCTATGCCAAGCAAATGCTTTCTGCAGCAGCACTCACATATGTTGCGGCATTACTCGCCACTTTGTTCCAAATTCTGCGATTGGTTTTGATGAACAATCGCCGTCGCTAAGATGCTTGAAGAAGCCAAACAATTATGTAAACAGTTGGAAGATCATGGATATGCAGCCTACCTTGTAGGAGGTTGTGTCCGTGATTTTTTACTTGGCCTACCTTTAAAAGATATTGATATTGCCACAGACGCCCATAGCGACGATGTGGCCACGATTTTCGAAGAGTATCAACCAAATAGCTTCGCTCGAAAATATGGTGTAATCGAGCTTAAAAAGCCGTTAAAATGTCAAATTACCACATTTCGCACCGAAGGAAATTACCTGGATTACCGTCGACCTTCCACCATCCAGTTTGTTAGGGATGTTAAGTTGGATTCCAAACGACGTGATTTTACTATCAATGCGCTCTATATGGATAAAGAGGGTAAGATTTTAGATTTTTTTGATGGAGTCAAACATCTGGATCAAAGAAAACTTGTCTGCATTGGTGATCCTATGATTAAAATCAAAGAAGATGCACTGCGAATTTTGCGAGCCATCCGATTTGCCATCGTATATAATCTGACTATCGATCCAGCATTGGATACAGCGATGTTGACTTATCGCAAAAACCTCGACTTTTTGTCCATTGAAGTCATTGCGATGGAAGTACATAAACTATTAAAACTACCACTGACATCAGATAAGGCACAACGACTTATGCAACTTTCACATCATTATCACTGTGAACATCTGTATCTTAAATAGGAATTGATCACTTTGACTCATATAAGAGTTGAGGTGATTTTTAATGATATTGCATACCGGAGATTCAATACCCACAACCACATTTAACGTGCACCCATGTGTTGTGGACGAGGTGCATGTTTCTGGACTTCAGGAAGGGGAGTATCTATATTCCCAATATCCATTTTATATTCTAAAAGAGAACGGACTGTTTTATGGGATTAACGAAACTTTTAGTGAACTATACCATATGAACCAGGATCATGAACTGATTGAAACGATCTATTTAACTTTTAACTCCTTGTGTGAAGTTGAAAGTAGTGTGTTTCCAGTCCATCTATCAGAGCCACCATCTGCGATTGAGCCCATCGCGATGTTATCTGTAGTTCTCTTTGTCACAGTTTCACTTTTTGTTAAAAGGCGTTTTCATGGTTAGAAGCTATTTGAAAGTATTACTGATTATTCTATTCTTGTTACTTAGCTTTGAACCGGCTTATGCCACAATACATGTCACGAAAGAAAAAGCCCCTTATGAAATTACGAAGATGACATTTGATCAACATCATGTAATCCTTGAGGGTTGGGCTGTTGTAATGACAGATCAGCACTTTATGGATGAGTCGACACATCGATATATCATTGAACTTACCAGTGTGTACCAGACGAAGCGTTATCAGACTAGCCTTTTGCCTGTATCGAAAACAACCCTGCTGGAATATCGGGGGAAAGACTACTGTGCAAATAATGTCTATGACAAAGAGCAATATGAATGTAATTATTTCTATGAACATGTTGGTTTCAAAGCAATGATTCCTTTAGAGGATATTCAGCTCGACCAAGTGTACATCGTATCCATAATCATTGAGACAAAGAATACACATCGAAAATACAGATTGCCTATGTATGTACCACAGAATCAGCCTATCATCCATCAGGTGGGTGATATCCGCTATCAGGCGACTTCCTCTCTGAAAGATACCCAACTCAAAGTCACATTTTCCACGGTTGTGGCTCGCAGTGGACCCTCAACCTTATTTCCAGTTGCAACAGCAGGGGATAGCTGCTCTTCCACCTACGGGAATCGACTTTATTACAAGCAGTTTACGGTGTTTAAAAAGCCTTTAGATCAGTTTTTTGATGGAACAACCACTCATTACAAACTTTCAGGAAAACCTGATATTTGTATCAACTCACGAAGAACTGTGGTGGAAGGGGACACTGTAAATCCAATATGGATTGCCTCTGTCTTTGTAGACTACTCAGGCACACCCTTAACGTTGCAAGCAAAACTGATCAATACAGCACCATGGCTGGATATCATTCATCCAACATTTACACTCAAAGAAGATATTAAATTATTGGATTATGTATCAGCTTATGATTTGGAAGAAGGAAATATAAGTGATAGAATTCACATACTAAATCAACCGGATTTCAATCAAAGTGGCATCTATCCTGTGTATCTTGAAGTCATGGATGTCTATGGAGAAAAAGCTTCTGGAACTATGTATGTGACCATTCTTGATTCTATCAATCTTCCGCCACATATCCATACTGTGCCGCCAACCATCATGCAGTATAGCGTCTATAACTATAAAAATTATGTGTTCGCGTATGATACTGAAGATGGTGACATCAGTCATTTGGTTATTGCACTAAATGAAGTGACAACAGAAAAGCCCGGTGTATTTGAGCAATGTTTTACGGTGATGGATAGTCATGGTTCAACAAGTCATGGCTGTATGGACGTAACGATTGTGCCATATCATTCAACGATTACAGATCATCATCGATTTATATCTATTTATGTACTGGAGACACTGACAAATCCATGGAAGAGCTATATCCATGATCTGATGAATCAGTTAACATCAAAAGCGCCTTTAATTCAAAAGCGCTTAAGATAGAACTTCGCATAATGTATATTATGTAATATTTATTAGATAATAATAAAATGGGTACCATAATTAACGGTACCCTGTTTTCTGTTATTTTAGATAGGATAGAACGGATGTTCCATATGGTGGATGTTTGACGTTGAAGTTATCTGTAATCGTAGCAGCAATATCCGCGAATGTTCGACTCATCGGCAACAAGCCACTGCCGGTAAATTTCTTGCTGTAATAAATCTGAAAGACCATCTCACGGGTATGATCCGTTCCCTGATGTACAGGATCATTTCCATGATCTGCGGTAAGAACAAGCAAATCATCTTCCTGCATCTTATCAATAAGAACTTTGAGCTGACGATCAAAGAGTTCGAGTTCCTCTGCATAACCCTGAGGATTGCGTCGATGACCCCAAAGTGCATCAAAATCAACAAGATTGACATACATCAAACCAGTAAAGTCCTTATCCATCAAGTCGATAGTGATATTCATTCCATCTTCATTGCTTTTGGATTTGTAATACTCACTGATTCCTTCACCATCAAAGATGTCGACGATTTTTCCTACACTAATGACATCCAAACCTTCTTCTTTGAGATTATCCAACGCTGTTTTTCCATATGGCTTTAATGCGTAGTCATGGCGATTGGAGGTTCGTTTAAACTTACCCTTCCCCTCTCCAATAAATGGACGGGCGATGACACGTCCGACGCGCCATTGTGGCTCCATCGTTAGTTTTCGTGCAATCTCACAAACACGATACAATTCTTCAAGACCGAATGTTTCTTCATGAGCCGCTATCTGCAAAACTGAATCCGCGGAAGTGTAGACAATCATATCATTGGTTTTCATATGATGCTCACCAAATTCATCGAGAATCTCTGTGCCTGAAGCTGACTTGTTAGCCACAATGTTGTAACCTGTTTCTTTTTTAAGCAGCTCAATCAGCTCATCTGGAAATCCGGTATCGGTAAAGGTCTGAAATGGTTTGTCAATATAAAGACCCATCATTTCCCAGTGTCCGGTCATCGTATCTTTACCAACACTCGCCTCTTCCATCTTTCCATAATATCCAAGTGGACTTGCACTCGGTTCAACGCCTTTGACTGGATGTAAGTTCCCCATACCAAGGGTTTGAATGGTAGGCATGTTTAATCCATTAACCGCCTCAGCAATATGACCGAGTGTATCTGATTTTTCATCTCCATATTCTGCCGCATCAGATGCAGCACCAACGCCTACAGAATCAAGGACAATCGTGATTATCCGTTTAAATGGTTTCATTTGTTTTTCTCCTTTTTCAATCGGGCACCCGGATGTAAATTATCCACGGCCTGATGCAACCGATCTGAATCAATATGTGTATAAATTTGTGTGGTTGAAATATCCTTATGACCCAGCATCTGTTGCACATAGCGTAAATCTGCTCCACCTTCAAGTAAGGTTGTGGCTAGCGTATGACGAAGTGCGTGCGGGTTAATCGAAGGTTCAATACCACATTCCTTCGACTTATATTTTAGCATAGTATAGATATATTGACGAGTTACTTGATTACCTTTCGAATTGATAAAAACATACGAAGTAGCTTTTCTACGCCACTTGGGACGAACGGTTTCCATATATTGTGATAAAGCTTCAAAAGCCCAGTCAGCACCGGGTATAATGCGCTCAGTATCTCCTTTTCCAAGTATTCTAAACAGACGTTCATCCATATAACATTGATGAATCTCTAATCCGCAGCATTCACTGACTCGTAATCCTGAGGCAAACAGAACACTGACAATCGCTTTATGAAACAGGTCTTTGTCGGTATCCTTAAATGAATCTAGCAAAATCTGAACATCGGATAGATGAAACGTCTTTGGAAGTGGTTGTTTTCTTCGATGAATATCAAGTAAAACAGTTGGATCATTGATATCATACTGCAAAGCTAAAAACTCATGAAAACCATGCACACTGCTGAGCATCCGATTAATGGATGATGGCTTTTTAATCCCGTAAAGACTTAGGAAAAAGTCCTCAATCCTTTCAAGCGTAATTTGTTCAACCAATGTATTGTCTGTTAAAAACTGTGCATATTGCTTTAAATCCGAGGTGTATCCGGAGACGGTATGCTCAGATTTTCCCATGGATACACGAAGGTACATTCGGTACTGTTTGATCGCTTCAGATAGTTTCATAATTGCACCTCAAACAAGGACAACTGCTGAACCCTGTGCTGCTGCCTCACAAATGAGGAGCAGCCAAC
>DOKQ01000112.1 GCA_003510215.1 Erysipelotrichaceae bacterium | reverse complement strand
ATGAAGTTTTTATTTACGCAAAGGTATTTTCTTTATTTTTGCTTTAGTGTATAATAGATTTCGCATCGGGACGTAGCACAGCTTGGTAGTGCACTACCTTGGGGTGGTAGGGGTCGCGCGTTCAAATCGCGTCGTTCCGACCAATGCGGCCGTAGCTCAGTGGATAGAGCAAGCGCCTCCTAAGCGCTAGGTCATAGGTTCAACTCCTATCGGTCGCGCCAGATGCTCCCTTATTCGATGATTGCACCAGTGGCGAAATTGGCAGACGCGCACGCTTGAGGGGCGTGTGGGAGACCGTGCGGGTTCGAGTCCCGCCTGGTGCACCAAACAAGAAATATACCATCGTAATGATGGTTTTTTTGTCTTTTTATTTCCAAATTTGATACAATAAGAAAAAGGAAGTGATGATATGAAACGAGTCTTATGTTTACTTACGGATGGATTTGAAGAAACGGAAGCTCTTGCCACCGTGGATATCCTAAGAAGAGCTAATATTCAAGTGGATTTGGTATCGATGAATCAGCTTGAAGTTACTGGATCACATGACATTCGCATCGTGGCGGACAAACTTTTCGATGGCAATCTTGCGGGTTATGATTTACTATTTCTACCTGGTGGGCAACCTGGAACCAATCATTTGAAAAGTGATCCACGGGTTTTAGGTGTCGTTCGAAACTTCCATCAAAGTAATCGATTTGTGAGTGCTATTTGTGCAGCCCCTTCCATATTGGATACAGCACAAATTCTTAAAGGTAAAAAGGTTACATCGCACGCCTCAGTGAAGAATGAGTATTTTAAAGATGCAATCTATCTTGAAGAGAATGTAGTCGTAGATGAGAAGATCATTACCAGTCGCGGAGTTGGAACCGTCTTTGAATTTGCTTTTGTACTTGTGGAACTACTTGGTCAACCGTCTGAACCACTCAAGAAATCAATGATGTTTTAAAAAGAGCAACCGAATGATTTTCGGTTGCTTGTTTTAGCTGGAGGTGAATATCATGGCTAAATATGTTGTGTTTTTACGTCACACAGACGCATTACCCATAAGCAGTGAATATGATGAGAAGAACCGACCCATATCATTGGAAGGTCAAAAGGAAGCCAAAAGTCTGGCTTCTGGATTCAAACAATTATTCAGAAAAAAGACTGTCACACTTGTAACATCTGATTACACGCGCTCGATACAGACAGCACAGCTTGCTGCGCGAAAATTGCATGTTCAATCAGAACATGCGAGTGAGTTTGTTCGTTCAGGTGCGTATGAGCCTTTACGAAATCTATTGGATACCGTTGAAACAGAGGTTGTAATGATTGTGGGACATCAACCATATCTAAGCGATTGGGCTTTGATGCTCACAGGTCAATCTCTTCCGTTTTCAAAAGGAAGCGCTGCGTGTCTGAAAATGAATGAAGGATATCAGTTAACCTGGTGGATGAACGCACAGACACTTGGGAAACTCGCTAAGAAATCCCGTGAGTGAATTAAGGATACAAAAGAAGGATATCAGACAGTTACTAGTGTATAGCAATGATCAGATAATTTCATGGGTAAAAATGGTTGAGCTAAATCATCAGGATGTCGAAGCTGTTCATCAGTTTCGTGTAAAAATCCGACATCTTCGTTCACTTATTCAGTTTTTTCGTCCCATCTTGAATAAAGCGTGGGTTGATAAAGTAAATCATCAGCTTAGGATGATAGCAACACATTTTTCGCCAGTTCGAGAAATGGATGTGATGGTAGAATGGTGGAAGGATATCCATAAACATTATCCAAACGCAGCTGTGATGAATCAGTTGAGTCAGATAAAAGATAAAACAAGAGTAGAGGCAATCTTCCGATTTGACTTTGACCAATGTCTTCAGGATTTATACCAACTTAATCAAAAGTTTCTTGAGATGGATATAAAGCTGAGTCCAGTATCACGAGGTCAGTTCGTTATGAATCGATTAGCGCTGTGGGAGCAAAAAGTTGTTTTGAATCAAGCGATGATTGACACATCCGATTACCCCACCATGCATAAGTATCGAATATCCACCAAAAAACTACGATATGTTTTAAGCTCATTTGATTCAGCTAATCTTTTAAGTCATAAAGATGTTAAAGAGTTTAAAAAACTGGCCGAGATACTTGGAGTACTTACCGATGTGCAGTTTATACGATTGAAAATAAAGGACATAGTCTTCACTGATCGTGAGTACATTGAAAAAATATATGATTATTTACGAAATAAAGAGAAGAAAGCATATACTCAGGTACTCTTATTACTAGAGAAGAAAGGAGCAGATGATGACAATAGCACTCGTTGATATGGGATCAAACACCGTACGAATGAATGTGTATCGCATTGAAGGCAATGAATTTGAGATGTTATTTACATCCAAAGTCAGTGCAGGATTAATTGGCTATGTGAATGATGGAAAAATGTCCTTAAGAGGAATAAAAGCAGCCATTGAGGTTATTGAAGAATTTCAATCCACGACAAAGGTGTTTGGAGTGGATCGATTTGTGGTGTTTGCGACAGCATCACTGCGAAATATTGAAAACTCAAGTGATGCAATCGAAATCATTGAGCAGGAAACCGGAGTGAAGATTAACTTGATTTCAGGCGAAGAAGAAGCAAAACTGGATTTTGTGGGGGCAACGAAAGTTGTGGATATTGAACAGGGAGTGCTTATTGATATTGGTGGTGGGTCTACAGAAATAGTCATCTTTGAAAACAGGCAAATCCTACATGCGGTCAGTATTCCCATTGGCTCGTTAAATCTATATAAGAAATCTGTGGGTCATTTGCTTCCGACAAAACAGGAACGCAGACAAATGAAAAAAATAATCAGTAATGAACTGGACAAAATTGATAGTATTTTTGAGAAGAAATACTTTCGGGCTATAGGGGTTGGAGGTACCATTCGTGCAGGTAGAAAGCTATCTCAGGCGATGTTTGATAAACCATCAAGAGATCATGATATTTCTGCAAACGAACTCAAAAAGATGCTTAAACTGATTAGTAACGATGGGCGAGAAGCATTGGATGTTCTTTTACAGAATGTTTC
>DOKQ01000087.1 GCA_003510215.1 Erysipelotrichaceae bacterium | reverse complement strand
ACTTGCGCCCCATATGCTTCACAGGCACGTGCTTTTTCCAAAATTTCCGGCTGACCTATATGACGATCATCGAAACATTCCTGAACAATGATGCACTTGAGATTTAATTTTGCACACATCGCCGCAACAGCGGCACCATAGTTCCCTGAAGTAGCCGCAATCACACCCTGATAACCCAGTTTCTTTGCCATATAGCAGCTGAGTGATGCTCTACGAGCCTTAAAACTACCGGATAAGTTGCATGCTTCATCTTTAAGAAGTATGGTGGCTCCATATCCTGGTTTTGCCAGTTTTTTAGCTAACGTGCTCAACTGATCCAATCGGAGCAACGGTGTGTTTCCTACACCGAGCTGATGCTGGATGGTTCTAGCCTCATCCATGGTAAATGAAGTCGATTCCATCATGGCCTCGTAATCAAAGGCAACCTCACTGAGTCTAAATGACTCATAATCCAGTTGCATTGCCTTTAAAAGAACTTCCTGTTTTCGTAGGATTAAAGCTTGTGGATTCATTCTTCCTCACCTTCTTTCAGAATGTCAAAAAGTGATGGACCGATATGTGCCATTTCTTCAATGTATTCACCAAAGGAGTGTGAATAGGATGGATGAACTTCAATCAGAGTTCCACTCTCTTGATGTCCTAAGGAAGTGATGATGGTCACTGGCTGATTCATGTTGGCATCTTCACGTAAAAAACCCTTGATATATGCCTTAACATCAACGGCTTTTGTGGCATCAGGTAGATGCGAACTACGAAACTCTTTGGGTAAGACTATTTTTTCAATCATCACAAACGTATTCGCCTTAATCATAGAGTTTCCTCAACATGAAGATAAGGGAGAATATCCCTGTTTAAAAATCGTGGAAGCGGTAAATCAATCATGCTTAAACATCCGTGTTTCGCATTAAGTAGTGCAGGAAGACTATTGACGATCATGGCAATCGTTCCAATACCTCCATCCACTTCAGGTGATATTTTCATGGATACATTCGGCATTCCACGTATGATGATTTCATCTGAAGTATCAATCCCTTCAGCAGATGGCTCAATTTGTTGAGGATGTCGCAAGATAATCATCGGCTGATCACTCACATAACCAATCGCTTCCATAGCACATCCAGCCACATGACCTTTTTGCACATGGGCATAGGGTGTTAGACGTTCGACTGAGCTAATGATGGGTTCATTGGTGATTTCAATGCGTTGCAGTTTTAGATGCAATGCATCTGCAATCATGTGTAGACTTTCGTTAAAACCAACGTGTCCTGCCAACTTTCCTTCAGCCATTCTCTGATTAAACTGCTCTTTTGAAAGACCGACTCCCTGCTCTTCCATCACGGCATAGCCAAAAGGAGATAGGCTGTTTCTACGGATCACTTCAATCGAATCAATCGACACACAGACACTGCTTAAGGCAATGACCAGCGCATCCATCATAAAGCCCGGATTGATGCCTGTGCCTAGAATACTAACTTCATGCTTTTTTGCCAAAGCATCCATTTGCTCAAATAGTTTGGGATGAGTTGCTTTAGGGTATGCCATCTCTTCCGCACTGGATAACACATGCATACCGGCTTCGACACATCGTTTGATTTTATCAAATGAGTTTGGGACAAAGGAGTCTGTCGCAAGAATGGCAACGTCAGCTTTTAACGTATCAAGAATGGATTCATCCTGTATCAAAAGAGGTGATACACCGGTGATTCCACTCAAAAGATTGGCATCTTGATGGACTTTGCTTCCCTGATCAATCACGCCAACAACGTCAATATGCTCTATTGAAGCCAATGCCCGATAGATACCTGAACCCATCGCCCCAAAACCCCAAATCAATACTTTTACATTTCTCATATTTCCTCCTGAAAACGCTTACTTCATATTTATTGTAACACAAAAAAGAAGGGATTTTAACCCTTCGCCAATAGAGAATATAGGACTGGTACAATGACCATAGTCAATACGGTAGAAGCAATCAAACCAAAGAATAGCACTAATGCCATCGGTGATGTCATTGGATCACGTGAGATAATGAGTGGAAGTAATCCAATGCATGTGGTTGTGGTCGTCAGCATAATCGGACGATACCGTAAATCAACCGCATGGATACATGCATCTTTCACCAAGACACCACGAGACGTTTCCTCATCCATGACTTCCATCAGCAGAATCCCATTATTAACAACAATCCCAATAAGACTCACAGCCCCAAGTAAGGCCATGGCCTGAATATCCACCCGGAAGATGGCTAAGCCAAAAAAGACTCCTGTTAAAGATAATGGAATGCTTGTCAGAATGATGAATGGCTTACTGTAACGTTTAAATTGTACAAGTAGAATCATATATATCAGAAGAATGGCAATCGCTGCCGCGAATCCTAAATCGGAAACCAAATCCAAAATGTTTTTCAGTTCTCCATTGCTGGAAAGTGTTACACCTTCCACCAGTACCCCTTCTTTTGCCAACTGATTAAACTGCCTTTCGATATTGACAGCAGAGTATCCCGGCAAAACATCACTAAGTACTGTGATGGTGCGTTTGCGGTTTTGTCGGTAAATGGACGGCAATGTTGCCTGAATATCGACATTTGCCAACTGATTGAGTTGCATATAAGCATCGGTAGCACTCGAAGCAATCGGAAGCCGATAGAGATCTTCAAGTGAGTTAATTTGCCCTTTCACTAGAATATCCATTTCACTGCCACCGGATTTGTAGGATGAAGGAGCTGTACCCATCAGGGCGGTATTTATTTGCTTCACAATATCATATTTCAATATGCCGGAAGTCGCCAGAAAATCTTCATCGATAACCACCACATATTCATATTCTTTAGGTACAAAACTATCGCGGACATTAATTGTTCCTTCGATCGATGACAGGATTTCCAACACATCATTAGAAGAGCTAATCAGATCATCCAAATCATTTCCACGCAGATTGAAAACAATTTTCGCTTCCGTTGGCATGGAATATTCTAGATATTTCACTTCCGCCTCAGCCCCAATCAACACTTCATTCAGACGTTGCTGAAGAGCAAAACCGAAACTCTCATTGCTTTTATGTTCACTCTCCTCCAGATCAACATAGACTAATAGTTGAGCGGTATCCTTGGATACCGTAGTAATCGGTGCCGTAATAAAGAACTTGGGTAGGCCTCCACCAATAGAGGACACCACCTGTGTTACCTCATCAAATTCACCTAAAATCCCCTCAATTTGATTGGTAATGGCAGCAGTTTGACTTAAGCTCATCTGTTCAACCGAAACATCAATATATAACAGCGGTTTATCCGAGTATGGAAAGAAACTTAAACCTAATTGAAGAAACAGTAAGCCGGATAAAGCAAGTACACCGAAAGCGATGCCCAAAGCCTTTTTCGGATAGCGCAAGGATACAAAGAGCAAATCATCAAAGAACTTACGCAGTTGTGACTTTGATGTCTTTTCTATGCGTTTTGTGCTTTCCGGTTTAAAAAACATATAGGCAAAAATGGGGATAATGAACATTGCCACAACATAGGAAGCCAATAGCGTCGATATAACGACAATAGGAATCGTCGCAACAGTCTTCCCTATCACACCGGGTACAAACAACAGAATACCAAAGGTAACAATCGTGGTCAGCGTCGATGTAAATACCGGTCGTGCCGTGGCTGCAATCGCCTCTAAAATCGCATCCATCTTTTCTTTGCCTTGATTCAACTCCTGCTGAATAGCTTCAGAAACGACGATTCCATTATCAACCAGAATTCCCAAAGAGATAATCAGTGCTGCTATAGAAATAAAGTGAAACTCAATTTTTAATAGATACATAACAATAAATGTGACAAGAATAGA
>DOKQ01000025.1 GCA_003510215.1 Erysipelotrichaceae bacterium | reverse complement strand
CATTATAGTGTTCTTGAAGGGAATAATATCATAGGCGATCGGACAACGATTTTCAATATGGCCAAAGTGGCCAATGGATCAGTTATTGGTAAAGATTGCCGATTGGATCAGACTTTTGAGTTTCTTGGTGGCACGATGATGGATCATGTCTATGCTGTTCATCTGGGTGAATTCTTTGGTTGTTTAGGTGAAAACAGTGATTTAGGGGCTGGGACGATTTGTGGAACCTTGAGGTTTGATGATGGTCAAAGTGTACATCGTATCAAAGGGAAAAAAGAAGTGCCGATTGCCTATGCAAATGCAACCTATCTTGGAGATCAGTGTCGTACTGGTGTAGGTGCTTACCTGATGCCTGGTGTTAAAATCGGGGCTCGTAGTGTAGTTGGCAGTGGTGTTGTGTTATCTGAAGATTTGGAAGACGATGCGATTATTTTTGTTAAACAGGAAACCGTAATTAAAAAATGGAGGAGTGATCAGTATGGTTGGTAAAGAGTTAAAAAAGCTGGAAATTGGGATTTCGGTATATCCGGATTTCTTAACGAAAGAAGAGATTTTTCAACAGGTGGATGTGGCTGCAAAGCTTGGGTATACCCGTATATTTACATCTGTTCAACTAGGGAATCTGGGGTTTGATGCAGGTAAAAACGAGATTACCGAGGAGTTCTTTTATTTGTTTACCTTGGCAAAACAATATGGAATGGTGGTTCATGCAGACATTAATGATATTGTGCTTGAATCTATGGGCGGATCTTTTGCAAATCTTAAACCCATTTCTGATTTTGGGGTTGAAGTTGTTAGAATTGATGGAGGCTTTACGGATGAGCAGATTGCCATTATGACTCATAACCCATATGGGATTATGATTGAAGATAATTCTTCGATGTTTGCTACCGCAACGACACGTTTAGACTTAATTAAAGAGAAGGGGAACATGGCTCAGTTTATGGCATGTCATAACTTCTTCCCAAGAAATAATACAGGTCTACTCTTTGATGATGTGGTAGATTATGCTTTGTTGTATCAGAGTTATGGCTGTAAAAATGGTATTTTTATTGGATCTCAGTTAAACAGGCCGCATCTGAATGCCACGGGAGAAGGGGTTTGCACAGTTGAGGAACATCGGTTTACACCAGCACATATTGCACTGATGGAACTGCGCCATACCGAAGCCTTTGATATCATTTTCTTTGGTGATTCGATGGTCGATGAATCGGTTTTGGCAAAGGTTGCGCACTGTGCATTTTCACCGGTAACAGAGTTGCCTGTTTGGTTGGATGAAGATGTTAATCCTGAATTAAAGAAGGCGTTAACCACTCAAGTGTTTTACTCTCGTTATGATCAGCCGGAGCAGTTGGTTCGAATGACACAAACGCGGAAGATAGCCTCTTTCAAGCCAGGAAATATTGTGGCACGCAATTATCTGAGTATAACAGTGGATAACGAGTTGTCCAACCGGTATGAAGGAGAGGTCCAAATCATGCTTGAAGATCTTCCAGCTACTCGAATTGCCAATGTCATTGGTCAAGTGAAACCTGTGGCAGCCCGTTTAGTCAATGATGTGACCTATGGTCAGATTCCATTTCGATTTATCATTGAATAGATAAAGATATTAAAAGGATGTGCCTCGCGGTCACATCCTTTTTAGTGTTTAAACAAAGTTGGACAATTTTAAGAATTTAGTGTCCTTGTAATTATGGATGTCAATGGAGTAGTCAAAGAGAACTCCACTTTTCAACATCGCCCGGTTTGTGGAGATTAATGCAGGGTCGCCTTCATTAAGACCTAGGATTTCCGCATCATGTTTACTAAGTTTATCAGCTGTAATTACTCTATCTACATATCCAATTTGCATTTTTAGATCTTCGGTAATATATCGATAGATCGATCCATTGATAATTTCCATGTTCAGATAGTTAATGACATCTTTATTATAGTATGAGTATTCAATGACGTAGGGTTGTTCATCGATGTATCGAACACGTTCAATGGCATAGATGGGTGTTTTCAGTTCACATTGCAAATAGTTTGCAATCGTTTCGTCGGCTTCAATCAACTCAAAAGAAATGACTTTGGATGTAATATTGTTTTTATGAAATCCAGCTGTCAGACCATGGAAGTTTTCCAGGTTGATACATCCATCCGTTGAGACGTTGCGAAGGAAAAGTCCGCTTCCCTGAATGGGCATGACAATGCCACGACGTACCAGCATATCAATGGCTTTGCGAACGGTATTGCGGCTAACCTTATATTTTTGAATCAGAACATCTTCGGTTGGAAGCTTCTTGGCATCCTTGTATAATCCACTGGCAATATCTTCTTCAATCGACTGAGCTACAACACGATATTTACTTGTCATTTTATTACCCTCCACATTGATACCGACCAATTTAATTGGTTACGAATAATCATTTTTTTCTCAATTTCATTATACATGTTTCGTATGATTATACAAGTCGATAAATCGTTAATTTTCACAATTGAAATCATTAAAACTCCAGTTCGTCAACGTTTCACATAAATTTCATAAAAATCATTGACAAAAATGACAATAAATGTATTATATGAATTCTTTTCACTTTATTTCCATCTTTATATATGCTATTATGACGATGTAAGCAAGCACTTGCTTTGTTTACGTCTGCATTTTGTTACAAGGACAAATGACTGATAAACGCAAACAATCCGAAAGGGTTGGACGCAAAGCTAGAGGGCCTTCGGACATCCGGTGGTAGCCAGTTACCAAAGATCTGTTCTATTTCACCTTGTATAAAAAATGATGAGCATGTACTGATAAACGCAAACAATCCGAAAGGATTGGACGCAAAGCTAGAGGGCCTTCGGAGTTTCCGGTGGTAGCCAGTTACCAAAGATTTGTTCATTTTGTCGTGTAGATAAAATCAGAGAGCATTTTACTGATAAAGGCAAACAATCCGAAAGGGTTGGACGCAAAGCTAGAGGGCCTTCGGAGTTTCCGGTGGTAGCCAGTTTCCAAAGAAACTGTTCTCTTTTGTTATTTATAGCAAGCGAGAACCAGTACTGATAAAGGCAAACAATCCGAAAGGATTGGACGCAAAGCTAAAGGGCCTTCGGAATTTCCGGTGGCAGCCAGTTACCAAAGATTTGTTCTCGCTTTTTTATTCAAGGAGGGTCACCCTATGTTCAAGAAAATGATCGTTGGTCTAATTGCAGTTATTGTAATATCTGCAGTCACACTTGTAGCAACTCAACCTAAAGTTCTAGTAGCGTTTCGAAGTGAAGCTTCTGCGCTATTTACAACTACTTCAAATACAGATACTCAAGTTACTCAAACCATTCAAACTGCAGCTGAAGAGCCAAGTGTGATTGAGATGAATATTGTGGCTAGCGATACTCTTAAAGTCAGTGAGTCTGCTTTATTAAAGATTTCATTTACAAATGAAGGAACATCCAATGATTTATTATGGTCAGTTGACCGTCCGTTTGCAACAATTGATGAAGATGGATACCTCTGGGCACTGAGTGAAGGAACCATCGTGGTTACGGCTTACTCAGCTCAACTTCAATTAACAGCAACAAAACAAATCAACATTCTTCCAAATGAAGAAGTAAAAGAAGATACTCAAGAAGTTACACCAACGCCAGCTCCTGCACCAGCTCC
>DOKQ01000183.1 GCA_003510215.1 Erysipelotrichaceae bacterium | reverse complement strand
ACCCACATGGGAAAGGCTTCTTCATTGACCTTAAATATTTTGTGTCCATCCCACTTAACAGAATGTGTATTCTTACGATCATTGATCCGATCAAAATTCATCTTCCATTCCCTCCTTATATATTCATTACTAATAGATATACACTAACACCGATGGCTAAACTCCACAAGGTGCTTTTACTTATTTTATATACAATCGCAATCAGAATCAATGAGATCAGTTGCATAAAAATAGCAGTAACAGAAAGTGTTGTCACATCCTTAAGGCCATAGATCATAAGCATACCAATGGATGCCAACGGGATTCTTTGTGTTGAAAATTGCATCCATGGAGACAACTTTCGGTCTTTAAACCATATAAAAGGTAAAAATCGTGTGGACATAGTCACTAACGATAGAATTAGAATCGTGGTAAGTAATTGATATTGGGTCATCGTCGATTCTCCTTAGATCTGTACTCCAGCAAGATCACCATTAGTATTAGCACCATAGCGAACAGTACGAACTGCGATTTCGGCAAAAAGATGAGTGAGAATGTGGTTGCACAAGCACCTACACTTAAGTATGTTCTCGATGGCTTATGCTCCCATCGCTGTAAAAACAGAACAAAGAAAAGTGCAGTTAGCACAAAATCCAACCCTTCGATTTGCTTTATTAGAGCACTTCCAATCAAAAAACCGGCGAACGTAGCTATCTGCCAATAAGAATAACAAAGTACACCAATAAGAAGGTAAGTTTTATTCGATGTGTCTTCAGGTAAAGACGATTGAATGGAAAAGGCTTCGTCAGCCATGGTATAGATTTGGAAAAACTTGCCGATATGTCGATAGGTGTATCGGGGAATCATCGAGATACCATAAAACAGATGGCGCACATTCACAAGTAAAGCCAGTAACATGGCTGAAAACGGATGAAACGCTCCGAGAAACATCGGAATGGCAGCAAACTGTAGGGCACCCGCAAAGATGAGCAGGCTTGAGAGCTGAGTTATGATCAGGGAGTGTCCATTGGATTGCATGATCATTCCATAGGACGCACCTAAAAAAAGATACCCTGCCAGCACAGGCAGTGTTAGTATGATTCCCTGTTTCAACCCTTGTTTTTCCATGGTTTTCTCCCTTAGATTAAGATTTAGATTATCAGATTTAAAGGATAGAATCAAGCATAAAAGAAAAAGCCCCGAAGGACTTTAGCTTATTTCAATAATTCATTTACTTTCGCGATATCTCGTTTGCGATGAATGATTGGCGTCTTATCTTCACGATAGACTGGATGCGCTTCATCGAATGGGATGGAATCTTCTTTTTGATAAAGAACTCCAAGTGCCAACCGCTCTGTGTCCAGTGCCAAATCCATAGCTTTACGATAATCTTTTGGATCATGCGTTTCATCGAGCCAGAAAGAATGGTTTTTGTACCATTGGAATGTGTTCACTTTATTGAACGTGACACATGGGTGGAAAATATCCACGATGGCATAACCTTTATGCTCGATCGCCTTTTTAATCATATCTTTGGTACGTTCAATGTCTCCAGTGAAAGCACGTCCGACAAAGGTGGCACCCAATGATAGGGCTAATGCCATCGGATTCAATGGTTCATTGTACACACCTGTAATTTGTACTGTTGTTTCCAACCCTTTAGGTGATGTTGGGGAACCTTGGCCTTTGGTTAGACCATAAATCATATTGTTATGGACAATATGTGCTAGGTTCGGATTTCGACGGACATTGTGGATAAAGTGGTTACCACCTTCTCCATACATATCTCCATCTCCACCTTCCGCAATGACAACCAGTTTTGGATTTACCGACTGAATGGCTTGAGCCACGGATAAACCACGTCCATGCAATCCATTAAAGTAGCTTGCATCGATATATTGAGGCATTTTTGCAGCCTGTCCAATTCCTGATGAAAATACGACTTGAGTTGGATCGAGATTCAATTCATTTAATGCCATGATTATTGATTTGCGAAGCGGGAAGTTACCACATCCAGGACACCACGCGATATCGATTTCATGTTCAAAATCAAACTTGCTCATCGTAACACCTCACTTACTCGTTCATTAATCTCTTCGATGTTAAATGGTTCTCCATTATACTTAAGGATTCGATGATCAACTTTAACATCTAACTCCAATTTAAGAATGTTGGTGAACTGGCCTGTGGCATTACTTTCAACCACTACCACGTTTTCAGCCTGATCAAAGTATGATTTCATACTTAATGGTAGTGGGAACGGTTGTTTAACATAAAGATATGCCACATCCTTTTGATCGGTGGTTTCAATGTATTCTTTTAATACACCATAGGTTGATCCCCATCCGACGACCAGTTGCTTATAATCTGCTGGGCCGACAAGTTCGGCCTGCTGATAGTCTTCAAGTAGCAGTTCGCGTTTTGCCAAACGTTTTTCATGCATCTTGACACGAACATCAAAGTCCTCGGTTATTTGACCGGACTCATCATGCTCATCGCTGTCTGCCTTGACAAATCCCTCGCCATATCCTGGGATTCCACGTGGTGAAATTGTATTTGTCCAATCATAGCGCTTATAGTCTTTTTCGGTTTTGACAACGAAGCTTTCAAGATAGCGATCGTCAACTTCAAATGGTTCCATTTGTCCCATGGATTCCAACCAGAACTGATCAGATAGGATAAATACAGGTACCTGATATTTATCTGCTAACCAGAAAGCACGTTGAGCAAGATGAATACCATCTTCCAGTTTTCCTGGTGCCAAGACGATGCGTGGGAACTCACCATGACCCGCATAAACCACAAGATTTAAGTCTCCCTGTTCCGTGCGTGTAGGTAATCCGGTCGCAGGCCCTGGGCGTTGAGCCACATGGACAACCGCTGGGTTTTCAGTAATCCCCGCCAAACTGACGGCCTCTGTCATAAGTGCAAAACCGCCTCCGGAAGTTGTGGCTAAACCACGAGCTCCCGCATACCATGCACCAATGACCATGTTCAATGCCGCAATCTCATCTTCTGCCTGTTCAGCCAGTACACCAAACTCTTCGCCTTTATTCGCCAGGTACATCAGTACGGTTGTGCCAGGTGACATTGGGTAAGATGCGATGTAATTCACTCCACCGGCCAAAGCACCAATACCAAGCGCTGTGTTTCCATCGATAATTTTGTACGATGGTACCGACTCCGGTTTTTCAATGGTTTTAGGCATGTGATAGTTGGTTCCTAGTTCAAATCCCATGTCATAGGCTTCTTGATTGGCTAGAACCATTTTTTCGCCACGATGCTCAAATCTTTTTTCAATGAGTTCATGACCAATATGTCTGGATAGTTTGAGCATACCTGCAATATAACCAAACAAAATTGTATTTGCAAACAAACGGTTACCGGCTTCTTTCGCCAGTTTGGTGAGTTCGAATGTCTCTAGGTTCAGATTGTACTTTTCCTTATCCTCGCTGGTAACAAAATTTTCCTCGCCAAAAACAACGGTATCTTTGGTTAACCGTTTTGGAAGACGATAGAATGAGTTTTTGTTTAATAAGAACAAATAATCAATCGTGTATCGCAATGCATATATCGGTGCGTTGGATACCCGGATTTCGACGGTGTTATTACCGCCTCGTACTCGAGACATGACCTCCTTTGAAGTGAAAACGTAGTATTCCTTTGACAAAGCTTCTACTAAAAATTCTTCGATGGTTTGAAGGCCTTGTCCCGCTTCACCCGATAAAACAATCGTAAGTGAATCTTTCATGAGTTTAAAAACCCCTTTCTAAAACATTGTATTCGACATCTGCCTGATTTCATCCATCATAAATATCTGTGTTCACCTTTGACCTGAATCATGATTTCTTTATGAGAAGATAATTTTAGTATAACAAATTGATTTTTCCTTTCAATCAAGATGCTCAATAAATGAAACTACTGGGCATTCTTTATCGATTCGTGTACAATAAAGACAGAAAATCATGGAGGATACATATGAAAAAAATAGTTTTACTCGTTATACTATCACTACTGCTTGTGGGTTGCATGCCAACTGTCGCAACAGAAAGTTCCCCCTCAGGATTCTTTTTGGGAATCTGGCATGGTTGGATTGCTCCATTATCGCTTATCTTTGGTTTCTTCGATCGCTCAATCCGTATCTATGATCCAAATAATATTGGCTGGTGGTACGATTTTGGTTATTATATGGCCATCATCTCTGGTTTTGGCGGTTTGCAACTAGCTCGCAGAAAAAAATAACTCAAACTACCTCCTAAACAAAAAAGTGCACT